>JAEUHJ010000174.1 GCA_016795375.1 Verrucomicrobiaceae bacterium | reverse complement strand
GCCGGTGGACGGCCGTGCGGCTGGAGATGAAGAGCGCGGTGAACGTGTGCCAGCAAATCAAGCGGCTTAAGACGGGGAAACTGCCTGTTTCGAGGGAGGCGAAACTATGGCTGTCAACTATCGACCCCTGACCCTTTCTTGCGGTGTGTCGCGGAACTGTTCGAACAGTTCCGCGCTTACCTGCCTGCCGTTGAGGCGGGCTGCGAACTCGGCGGCACTGAGGGTGCGAGCTTGGTCAGCCGCCCATTGCCGGATCTGCGCGTCGTGTCCTGCCGACGATTGCGGCGGCATTGTTCCAATGCCTCCTGGGCCGAGACCCAGCGTTGATTGGGAGGTGCTGACATAGGACAAGCCTAATGCCTGGAGCACGTTGCGCAAACGAAATGGCGGCATGGCGGGAGGGCGCGAAGATGCCTCATGGAAGCGACCGCCGCCAGCCGAGCACTCTCTTTTTCAAATGTGCGGTGATCGCAGATTCGGCATCGGCGCGATTGGTGGTTTCGTTGGGATCGTTGGCGAGGTTGTAGAGTTCAGCCTGCGTGCCATCGGCGTTGATGAGGAGCTTCCAATCGCCATCGCGAATCGCGAGATTGGGTGATTTGGCACCCGGTTCCTTCGGATAAGCAAAGGCGCGCGACTGCCCGGACACCGGCCTGCGGCCATATTCCCACAGCAGCGGCTTCGTGCGTTGTGTTTTGCCGCCTTTGAAAGCGGCGCTCATCTCCTCGCCGTCAAAGTCAGCCGCAGGCGGCTTGATTAGAGCCAAGGCGCAAAGCGTGGGCATGAAATCGACGCTGCACACGACGGACGTGTCGTTCACGACGCCCGCAGGCACCACTCCGGGCCAGCGCACGATCAACGGCGTGCGGATGCCACCTTCGTAGAGGCTCAGCTTCATGCCGCGCAGCCCGCTGGTGCGCGCGCGACCAAAGGTCGGCTCCGGCCCGTTGTCACCGCAAAGCAGAACGAGCGTGTTTTTCGGCAGCGCGTCGATGAGGCGGCCGATTTGCGCGTCCATCGCGGTGAGAACATCGCGATGCTTCGCCTGGATGCCACGATCGTCCTTTCCATCCTGCGGACGATACGGCGTATGCATGTCATCGAGCCAGAGATTCACGAAACGTGGCCGGCCCTCATGCTCCCGCATGAACTTCAACGTCTGATCGACCATCCAGCGCGTGCGCTCGTGGCGCGGCACCTGTTGCGGCTCGCGCTTGTTCTCCCACGGCGTCGTCTTCAAGCCGAGTTCCGCCGCCGGTTCCGGGCTTTCATAGGTGCCGAGGCCGAAATCGTAGCCATACGCGGCGAATTTCGGCGCGTTGGTGACATCACGTCCGCCGCCGAGATGCCATTTGCCAATGTGCGCCGTCGCGTAACCGGCTTCCTCGAACGCACGCGGCAACGATGGCGCTTTCGGATCGAGGAAATCCGCCTGCTCGCACTCACGATTGCCCGCCTTCGTTTGCAAATAGCTCGTGATCCGCCATCGCGCCGGAAACTGGCCTGTGATCACTCCACAACGTGATGGCGAGCAGATCGGTGCCGCCACATAGAACTGCCGGAACTGCATTCCTTGCTTCGCCAGCCGGTCGATGTGCGGTGTTGCCACCTTGCCGCCAAAGCACGCCACATCACCCATGCCAAAGTCATCGACGAAGATGAAGACGACGTTCGGGCGGTCTGCGGCGGGCAGACACCCGCAGGTAAAAGTAAGGCAGAGGAAAATGACGAGACGAAGCATGGCGGTGAATGGCAAACGGCTGACGCGCCAAGCCTTATCGCTGACCTTCCTCCTCCAGCTATCCAGTTTGCACCCGCCCGGCGTCCGAAAAGCCCGGTTGACGCCCCCGTTTTGGGGAATACTCTCCGCGCCTCCAATTGAACGCATCATCGAATCATGATTCGTCCATATAACCCTAACGCCCACCATCATGTCCCGCTCTTACATCTTCTCGTCCGAGTCCGTCGGCGAAGGCCATCCTGACAAAGTTTGCGACACCATTTCTGACGCCATCCTCGACGCCTGCCTCGCCGTGGACAAGACCAGCCGCGTGGCCTGCGAAACCTTCGCGAAGAGCAACATCGTCGTCGTCGGCGGTGAAATCACCATCCCGAAGCTCCAGAACAAGAAGCTCGGCACCACCAAGCCCATCGACCAGGTCATCAACGTCGGCCAGGTCATCCGCGACGCCGTGCGCGGCATCGGTTACACCAATGATGACGACGTCTTCCACGCCGACAAGCTCTTCATCAACAACTACCTCACCATCCAGAGTCCCGACATCGCCCAGGGCGTCGATGCCGCCGCTGCGGAAGGCAAGAAGACCCAGGAACAGGGCGCTGGCGACCAGGGCATCATGTTTGGCTACGCCTGCGATGAAACGCCCGAGCTCATGCCCGCGCCGATCATGTTCGCCCATCGTCTCGGCCGTGAGCTGACCCGCATCCGCAAGGCCGGCAAGCTCGCCAAATGGCTGCGTCCTGATGCGAAGAGCCAGGTCTCCGTCGAATACGTCGATGGCAAGCCCACCCGCATCGTCAACGTCGTCATCTCCACCCAGCACGCCGCGGATGTGAGCCACGCCGAGATCGAAAAATTCTGCATCGAGCAGGTCATCAAGAAAGTCCTGCCGAAGAACATGCTCACCAAGGACACCGAGTATCTCATCAACCCGACCGGCAAGTTCGTCGTCGGCGGCCCGCAGGGCGACAGCGGCCTCACCGGCCGCAAGATCATCGTCGATACCTACGGCGGCATGGGCCGTCACGGTGGTGGAGCCTTCTCCGGCAAGGACCCGTCCAAAGTGGACCGCAGCGCCGCCTACATGGGCCGCTGGGTCGCAAAAAACGTCGTCGCCGCCGGCCTCGCCTCGAAGTGCGAAGTGCAGTTCGCCTACGCCATCGGCCATCCGCAGCCCGTCAGCGTCCACATCGACACCTTCGGCACCGGCACCATCGGTGACGACAAGATCCTCGACGCCGTGCTGAAGGTCTTCTCCTTCAAGCCCGCCGACATCGTCAAGCAGCTCAACCTGCTCCGTCCAATCTACTCGAAGAGCACCAACTACGGTCACTTCGGCAAGATCAACGACCCCGACCTCACCTGGGAGCAGACCAACAAGGCCGAGGCCCTCAAGAAAGCCGCGAAGTAAAGTTGCCCAGTTCCTGCGGAACTGGCCTCCTGGCCTTTGTTGCGCAGCAACAAAGCTACTTTGCCAGACCAACTCACAAAAGCCGCGCAGCGACCCTGCGCGGCTTTTTTCCTGTTCAAGGTCGAAGAAAACCTTCGCGCAGGCACTCAGTCAGGATTCCCCCGCACGACACGAATGAGTCGCCCCGCCAGCTCCCCTGATTGGCGAATCGCTTCGTCAATCCGGTCCGCGAACGCCACATAATCACGGTTCTCCGTGCAGACAATGATGCCCGCATGGTCTGTGACGACGCGATGCAGCCGCAGGAAATCTTTGCGATTGATGGTGATGACGCAGCGGCCTGTTTCGATGGCGAAACGCAGCACGGCATCGTCCTCAATGGACTGATTCGACTTTCCCACGTCATGCGTGGTGAGCACATCATGACCCAGAGCACGGAGGTGCCCGACGACCTCGACGGGGAAGTTCTCGTTGGCGTAGAGGCGGGCCATGTCAGTCAGCGGCCTCGTTTTCCCGAATCTCGCGGTCAATCTCCTGCGAATGACGCGCCACATAGTGCCAGGCGTTGACCAGATCGGATGACTGGAGCGAGGGATGGTTCCGCAGAATCTCCGCGTCGTCCGCTCCCAGCCTGCGCCATGACTCCAGCGACCACACCGGAATTCGCGTGCCTTCAATCCGCGCCGAGCCGCCGCAGACGCGCGGATCAAACTCGATTCCCGGCAGTTGATCCGTGATGTCAGCGGCCATCCAGACAAACAGCCGCGCACGATCCTGGCGCGGCAGCGCCGCCACCATGGACTGGGCTTGATCGAAGGTCGTTGGCATTGGGGGACGATGCTTCATGGCCCGCAGCGCGTCAATGACCCCTTCGGCCAGGCACCATCAGCGATGACAGATCCTCGACGCCGTGCTGAAGGTGTTCTCCTTCAAGCCTGCCGACATCGTCAAGCAGCTCAACCTGCTGCGCCCGATCTACTCGAAGTCCACCAACTACGGCCACTTCGGCAGGATCAACGACGCCGACCTCACCTGGGAGCAGACCAACAAGGCCGAGGCCCTCAAGAAGGCCGCGAAGTAAGTTGCCCAGTTTGCGTTGCAACTGGCCTCCGGGCCTTTGTTGCGCAGCAACAAAGCTACTTTGCCAGATCACTCACGAAAAGCCGCGCAGGTTTCCCTGCGCGGCTTTTTTGTGTGCTTGTGAGTATCGCCGCAGACCAAAAACACATGGCTGTTGAGCAGGCCGAGTGGAGGGGCCTGCAATTCTCATTTTGTGATAGCTCAAACGCCTTGCTCGTGCCTTCTCTACAATCAGCCTGATTTACAGCGCTGGATCGTGCTTGCCTTTATGTGTCCCGAGCGGATGGCGCGAGCATGAGGAACCGGTCAAACTCGAAATGCTGGAGGCGCCAGTGCCACAATGCTTGCACTCGTAGCGGGTCTTCTCATCTCCTTCATACAAGGCGTGTTTGCCTTTGTGTCCGCCATTTGGATGGCGTGAACAGGAGGATCCGGTCAGGCTGGAGATACTGGAGGCTTTGGTTCCGCAATACTTACAGTAGTAGTTCATGGTTGAATGTAGAGTGGGGAGGTTGGTGAATTCACAGTTCATCGCTGAACAATGCGATGAGGTGGTTCTGCATCTTGCGTTTGGAGCGTGGGGTTTCAGACGTAGTGTTAGTGTGATGACGAAATCGGAGGGTTTATATGAGCGTCAACGAGCGTATCGAGCATGAACTTGAAGATATCCTCCCCTCGAGTTCGAATCAGGTCAGGCCACTCTTTCGACTGCCTCCATTTTTCCCGGTTCAGATCATGCTCTTTGTAGGATCCGCCGGCACAGCAACTTTCATACTTCTTGTCAGCTGGATGTTTGTTGCCCACGGAAGTATTTTCACTCGGCGTGATCAGAAGGAGATTCCCAAGGCCATTGATGCAATCGTCGATTTTCTTGTGGAAGAAGGTCCATTCATCCTCGGACATTCCCTCTAAAATCTCATCCTCACCCTTGTCCTTTATCCAATACCACATTTGCGGAAGAATGTGTTCGACAGAGATTTTACCCTTCATGACGTTGCGGATCGCAGGGTTTTCCCTCACTTCATATTTGTATAGGACGTATTTCAGCTTGGGCATCCACCACCAGCCAAAAGCATCATTCAGAATCCTCTCTTTGTGATCCTCCAATTGCTTGAGCACAATGGATTGAAGTCCCTTCGTAACGTCCCACCATCGGAAACCATCCGCTACATAGCCGTTGATGGCATTCGTGATTTGCTCCTCATCTGCCAAGCAAGACTCGAATAAGGCTGGGAAATTATCCCGGTTTGACTTCCCGTGATACGCGCCGTGAAAGTCTCGGGTAAATAGCAGCTTCTCCCAGCGCAAAAGCGTGTCGTTGCCAATGCATCCGTCTGCCTTGTTTTGCTCACGCTCTAAGCCGCGACAAACGATGAGAAAAAACTCGCAACTCAAGTCCCGCTCCAGAATCAGCACGTCCCCCACCAAGGGAACATCGTCGTCCCAGGCGGGAAGGGTCTGGCTCACGATCTGCACGGACTTCTTGAGTTCTTTGGCAAGATCGAGCGCATACTGCACGCCGACGTTCGGTGCCTTGGGCTTAGTTTGGTCGCCGTCTCGGAAACGAAGACCAGAATTCACATGCTCGACTAGGGCATCGGCGTTTGCATTCATCGGAGGAGAACGAAATTGATCCGCTGTGCGCTTGGTTCCGTCGTCTATCACCCTCAGGTGCAGCTTGAGGAGTTGCTCCATGGTCATCTCCCCACGAAAACTACGCGCGGCCAATTGCTCTTCCATACCGTAAATCTGGCCAAACTCTGCCTGGATCTCTGCCACTTTTGAATCGCGAGCCTCGCCGGCATGATCGTAAACAAATCTCATGAGCATGGCCTTGATGATCTCCAAGGTCGTGAGCGGGATGCCCCGGGTGTTGTGCATTTCGAAGATATTAACCGCAACCGACTTGTCCTGAGTCAAGTGGTGGGAGCAGTAGGCATCCATAACCACTGCGATGTAGCTACCAATGCGGTTCCGATCCAACGTCCCTTTTTCGAAAGCCTGGTGAAAGCGAAGCAAGGCCAGCACCATCCTTCTCTGAGAGCAAGTGAAAGACTCCTCTGGCAATGACAAACCCGCCCTGATCTGTTGGTCCGATGGCGGTTTACGCATATCCAAGTGCCTGCTCGCATCAAGAAATGCTCCAATGTTTTCTCGAATGGTTTTCAGCGCTTTGCCATCGTAGCTTACTGTCGAAAACTGCTTGATCATCGAGAAGGCTAGTGTGTGTGCGTCCGCTGTTGAAAGAGCCCTGCAAACCATCAAAAACAGCACAAATGTGGTGATGCGTTGCTGCCCATCCACGATTTCCCAGTGCTTGCCGACCTCCTCCGCGATGAAGTGACCAAAATAGTACCTGTTGCTATCGCCTTGATACTTAACGAGGTCCGCAATGAACAAGTCGATCTGCTTCTTCTCCCATGAATATGCGCGCTGGTAATCGGGCACCTGGACGGGCACGGCATTGTCACCGACGAAAAAGATCGATTGAAAGGTCGAAGTATCCTTGCTCTCGGTGCGGGTGACTTGAATTTGTTTTCCTGACGGCTCGTTCATATCAATCTTGTTTTGTCGGTGAGGTGTTCCTGCATCATGGCCTTGCTCAAAACAACCCCATTCGCTGATAATGGCCTTCATCCCTCGGAAATGGATCGGATTCCCGCCAGCCTTCCAGCTTCAAGTCGGTGACAATATGCTGGCGGGCGGCTTCGGCAGCCTCGTCGCCCCATAAATTGCGCACATCTTCAATGCCCGCCAGATGATGTCGTTTTTTGCGGTGGCGCGTTCCATAGGGCGGCTTGCCGGCAAATTCATCCAGCCAGAGATGCACTTCGGAAAATGGCTTGCCGAAGTGCTGCAGTGCCTCGGCGCAGTGTTGTTCAAAAGCGGCCATGATCAAAAGCACTTCGGCTCCATGCCCGTCTTTTGCAACAACTCGCGCGGCGTGTTTGCGTTTGCATGCTTCATCATCGCCATCAGCACTCGCCCCGCTGCTTCGGCGTCAGACTGAGCGTGGTGATGGATAAACTCATGGCCGATATGCGCGGCCACAGTGTTGAGCCTGTGATTTGGCAAGTCCGGCCAGACTTGTGCAGCCAGATGATAGGTGCAGAGGTGTTGGAAGTCTGGGCATGGCAGATGGAAATGGTCCAAGGTCTGTTTCAACACACTCACGTCGAATTTGGCATTGTGGGCGACCACGATGTCTGCCTTGGTCAGGCGTTCCAGCAGTTCGGGTGCTATTGCAGAGAACTCGGGTGCGTCTTGAACATCAAACCATGAGAGGCCGTGGCAATCCTCGGTCCATTCTGGCAGGAAGAAGCCGTGGCCTTTGGGAGGCTTCACGAGCCAGTAGGGCGACTCCATCAGCTCGCCATCCTCAAAGACGGCCACGCTGGCGGCGCACATGCTGACGCGGCTGTGGTTGGCGGTTTCAAAGTCGATGCTGGCGATTTTCATGGTGATCATTCAAGTCGCGAAGCCGATTTGCGGGCGCTGGTTTTCACAGGCTTCTGGATCGGCGAAAATTTCCGCGAGCGAGTAGTCCGACGCTTGTGGCAGCGCACGGCCAAGGTGTGTGGCGAGACGATGGGCGTGTTCGTGGTCGAGACGCTTGAAAACGCGATGCGCGATGAGTCTGCCGGGGCGCAGCAATGCCTGGTCGATGTCGGTGGCGCGGCCGTTGATGGTGCAGAGGATTTGCAGGCGGAGGAAATCGGCCAGCATGCCGTCGGTGAGGTTCAGGATGGCGCTGACCTGCTCGCGATTATCCGCGCCTCGCGCCATGAGCGCGGCGTCGCTGTCCTCCAGGATGACGGCGAACTGCTGCTCCGGGTGCCGACGGCGCTGGTCGGCCCAGAAACCGATGAAGTTCGGATCGGAGAGCACCTGCAACGTGGAGGCAGGGATGAAGTAGAAACGATGGGATTCACGCAACACGCCCATGAGATGCCGCAGGTAGGAGGTCTTGCCGGTGCCCGGTGGGCCTTCGAGAATGGCGAGGCCGTTTTTGCGAGTTGTGAGACGTTGCGTGAACTCGCGATGCCAGTCTGTCATCGCTTCGGTGTAATGCAGCGTGAAGAGTTCGTCTGAAAGCAGGCTTTCAGCGGAAAGCGGCACGGTCACGCGGCCGATGTCCTTGTCCACGCGGATGAGGGAATACGAGCCGCCTTCCGGCTCCGATGGCCGCGCGTAGTTCCTGGCAAACTCACGCACGATGGCTTCCGCCTCGGCGGCGGACTCGGCAAAACCTTCGAGACTATTTTCCGAAGCATAAAGCAAAGTGCGCGGTGCGATCTGGAAGGTCAGGTCGTCCCACAACAGCTTGCCGTTCGTTTCCAGCATCCGGTCGGAACGCAGCAGCAGTGCGGCCTTATCCACGGCAGCACGTTCCAAATCCCAGCGTCCATTCATGCAGAATCGATGCATGGTACCGCGCCCAAAGGCGGCGAGCACGGGAATGTGCGGCCCACGATAGGACGGGGAGAAGGAGGAAGTCTCCAGTTGGCCGCAGACAACGAATGTCTCCTGCGATGTGCTTTGCGTTTCGTTCATACCGGAACGAATGCCCGCGAACCCAAGCCGGACGAGGAGGAGCTTTGTCCCCAATCTTTGTCCGGGTCACTTCGCTACGCGAAACTCCTGCCGGAGCCGCCGCAGCGTGCGGTCGCTAGTTTCAGGCGGCAGGCCGAGACGCTCGATGAGAAACGCATGCTTCGCCTCGCCTCGTAGCTTTAGTTTTGCGGCCTCGGTGTCGAGCTTGATGAGCTTCGCGGCAAGCTGGCGACGGTGCTCCTTGCCTTCTTTGAGCGCAGCGCCCTGCTTTTGCGTGGCACGAGCACGATGGAGGCGTGCCACTTCGTTCCAGCGGACATCGCGCTTCGAGTCAAACGACCAGTGGGCCGGAATGACGATCATGGTGGCGAAAGGCGTGAGGTTCACGGCCAGCTTCAGCAGCAGCGGCTCGTCATGCAGCATGCCGTAGAGGTTCCAGCGCATGCAGAAGGCGTCGAACGCGGTTTGGAACGCCGCATGCGATCCACCGCGTCGCCCCGGCCATTCTGGCCGCAGATTCCGCTCGGTGCCCATCGTGCGGCGGATCACGCCTTTGGAATCGGCGAAGCGTTCCGGTTTGAAGCATGTTTTGATGCGCTCCCAGTCGGCGTGGAACTGCGGGTCGGCCTTCAACTCGACCTCCATCTGCGCGTATTTGGCGGATTTGCCGGTGACGTGCTCGTAGAAGCCCCGCTGCACCTCGCGTTCGTGCTGCGCCACGATCTCGCAGGCCGCCGCGTCGGGTGGTTCCGGCAGAAGGTCAACGAGCAGTCGCTGCGGTTCGGTGAGCGCCTTCGCTTCTTTCCATGCAGCGAGCGCGTCCTGCAATGCGTCGCACATTTCGACCGGCCAGAGCGTGAGCGGCGCCATCACCCAGTCGTGCAGCTTGCGCAGCCGGTCGCCATCCGCGCCTTTGAGCGAGCGTGACACACGATGGTAGGATCGCAGCACCTCCTCCGACCAACGACGCGGAAAATAAGCACGTGTGTCGAGGCATGCGAGGTCGTGCTTCAGGCTGGATGAAAGGGGCATGAGACGGAAGTCACGTTTTGCCCGTCGTTCGTCAAGGCTGGCCGCGAAGCCAAACTATGTCGCCGCCGACCTCGCTACCGAGTGCGAAGTGCAGTTCGCCTACGCCATCAGCCATGCGCAGCCTGTCGGCGTCCGCATCGACACCTTCGGCAAGATCGACGACCCAGGCCTCACCTGAACGCATTACTTTATGGCCCTTCGGCAGAATATGTGGCAAGCGCGAACGGGGATGCCGTGCTCGCGCTTACCCACTGATTCTGCTGAAGAGCCGTTTTATCCAGCCACCACCGCCGCGCGTGCATTTTCCTCCGCGCCGGTCTTCTCAAGGTAGTAGTCGTAGCCGCCGACATAAGTCGTGAGCTTGCCGGCGTTGATGTGAATGACCTTCTGCGCGAGACGGCGGATGAAATGCACGTCGTGGCTGATGAAAACCAGCGTGCCCTCGAATTTCTCCAGCGCCATGATGAGCCCTTCGATGGCCCAGATGTCGAGATGTGTCGTCGGCTCGTCCATCAGCAGCAGGTTCGGCGGATCGACGAGAAATTTCACGAGGTTGAGGCGGCTCTTCTCGCCACCGCTGAGCACGCGGCACTTTTTATGCACGTCCTCACGCTTGAAGAGGAATGAGCCGAGGATGCTGCGCGCCTCGTCCTCGCGAATTTCCGGCGCCACTCGCTTCAATTCCTCCAGCACGCTGCAATCGGGATCGAGCGTGTCAGCGCGATGCTGCGAGAAATAGCCGAGCTTCACATTCGTGCCCAGTTTGCGCTCGCCCTTCTGAAACGGCACCTCACCGGCCAGAATCTTGATCAGGGTCGATTTGCCCGCGCCGTTCGGCCCCACGAGCACCGTGCGCTCACCGCGCTCGATTTCGAGGTCGAGTCCCTTATAAACCTGCTTCGTGCCGTAAGCCTGGTCGATGTTGTTCAGCGCGATGAGGCGCTGGCCGCTGCGTTGCGGCTGCGGGAAGTTGAAACGGAAGCCTTTGCGCAGCGGACGCGGCTTTTCGAGCTTGTCCATCTTCTCGAGCTGACGCTCGCGGCTTTGCGCCTGCGATGCCTTCGACGCCACGGAGCGGAAGCGGTCGATAAATTCCTGCATCGCCTCGATTTCCTTCTGCTGGTTCTTGTACGCCTGCATGGCGCGCTCCCAGTTGGCCTCCCGCTGCTGCAGATACTCGCTGTAGTTGCCGGTGTAGGAGATCAGCTTGCTCTCGTCGATCTCGAACACGTTCTGCACCAGTTCGTCCATGAAGTCGCGGTCGTGGGAGATCATGAGGATCGCGCCTGGGTAGTTCTTCAAATAATTGCGGAACCACATGAGCGATGTGAGGTCGAGATGGTTCGTCGGCTCGTCGAGCAGCAGCAGATCCGGCTCCATCACCAGCAGCCGCGCCATGTGCGCGCGCATCACCCAGCCGCCGCTGAACTCACGCGCGGGCCGGTCGAAATCTCCTTCGAGATAACCGAGGCCCTTGAGAATGCGTTTCGCCTTCGCCTCGGCCTGCGGGTCCTGCAGCGCGTCGTGCTTGGCATGAGCCTCGAAATATTCCGGGCTGGAGACATCACCCGCAGCCTCGAATGCGGCCAGTTCCTTCTCCAGGCGCTCAATCTCGCCCGCCTTCCCTGTGGCGACTTCGAGCACGGTCTCGTTGCCCACCGGCTCGCACTCCTGCGGCAGGAAGCCGACCGTCGTCCACTCATCGCGGATCACCTCGCCGACGTCCGGCGTGTCCTTTTTCAAAATGAGCGAGAACAACGTCGATTTGCCCGCGCCGTTCGGTCCGACCAGCGCCACGCGCTCGGCGTAGTTGATCGTCATGTTCGCACTGCTGAACAGCGTGCGGGCGTTGAAAGTTTTAGTGACGTTGCGGATCGTGAGCATGGGGGCGCATGACGTAGTGCATCCCTCGTGCCATGCAACTTTCGCTTCCGCCCTGTTTCGAAGCCATTTTCGACAGGATCCACGAGATTATTGAGGATTAACGGGGTTTTACAATCCTGTTTATCCTTCGGTAATCCCGTCAATCCTGTCCAAACAGGTGCTGAGTTGCCCTAGCTCGCCTTCTTCGCCACCACCACCCGCGGTGCATGCTCCGTCAGCAGCTTCGAAACCGACACTTCCACCGCATTTTCGCGGCCGAGGAACTCCAGCAGCACGCGCACGCGCTCCGCGCCGGTCAGCATCGCGTTGACGATGCCTTTCAGCCCACGCATCGGCCCCTCGGTCAATTCGACCATATCACCCACCTTCACATCCACCAACACCTCGCGCACCTCCTCGTCCTGCATTTCTTTTTTCAGCTCCGTGATCACGGCATCCGGAACCGGCGAGAGGTTTCCGCCGAAATCGACCACTCTGATCACACTCTGAGAATGCTTGACCGCACGCAGTGACTCCACCGGGATGAAACGGGCGAAGAAGTAGCTCGGAAACAGCGCCTCGATGAACCACACCTTCCCGCGCCGCGTGCTTTTCTGGAAGCGGATGCGCGGGCAATAGACCTCCACATTCTCCAGCCCCGCCATTAGTGCCGCAGCGATGTGCTCGCACTTCGGGCGCGAGTGAACGACATACCAGGCCGGAGTGGAGTCACGTTTGTTCATCAAGTGCCCCATACTGCCGCCTGCCGCCCTGCGGGCAACCCCAAACCCGCCGTCGAACATCGCGTTTGCGCTTTGGAAGGGGCTGCGCCACCTGTGCGCCCGTTTCTCCCGGCCCGGCAAGCATGTTTGGCGACCTCTACGACTACCTCTACCATCAAGCACCCGAAGGTGGCATCCCGCTCAAAGGGACGGGCATCGTCGTGGCCCTGGCGCTGATCCTGTCCCATCTCTGGGCGCTGAAAAACGCCGCGAAAGCTCAGACATTCCTCAAGTCCTTCCCGCGCACCTTCCAGTGGGGCGTCATCCTGCTCACCATCGACATGATCTGGAGCGTCTTCGCACTAGCGAACATGGACATGGGCGAATTCTTCAACATGCGCCGCAATTTCATCATGATCACCATCGGCGGCTATGTCGCGGTGCTCGTTTGTGTGAAGGAATTCCTCGCTGTGCGCGCCCTTGGAGCGCTGATGTTACTCGTCGCCGGCCCAGTGCTCAGCGCCGCATTTCTCCAGCCGCAGACGAGCCGCCTGCTACTGCCCGTCCTCGCGTATGTGTGGATCATCGTCGGCATGTATTTCATCGGCATGCCCTTCCTCATGCGGGACGGGGTGAACTGGCTGCTCGCCAAACCTCAGCGCTGGAATCTCGTGGTCTGGTCCGGCATCGGCTACGGCGTGGTGCTGCTGGTGGCTGCGCTACTTTGGTATTGATCGTTCATGAATTGCCCTCTGTGCCAGAAAACCATGATCCGTGGCTCGGTCCATCTTGACCAGTCCTTGCCCGGGTTCTTGGTCGCCGGTTTGGCGCTGCCACATCTTTATTTTACTGCCCCCGACACCGGCAGTGTTTCGGTGCTTGACTGGACCAACGACGAGTCCGCCGCGCACCGTTGCACCAATTGTGGCGTCGTGCTGCTTCAGGGAAAACGCGACTGATGAAAAGTTCTCCACGCGTTCTCGTCATTCGTGGCGGTGCGATTGGCGACTTCATCCTCACCCTGCCGGCGATCCGTTTGCTGCGCGAAACCATCGCCGGCTGCCATCTCGAAGTCATCGGCTACCCCTCCATCGCCGAACTCGCGCGAACCGCCGGCCTCGCAAATTCCATCCGCAGCCTGGAGCACCGCACGATGGCTCCATTGTTTGCAAAGAACGCGTCCATCGACGACGCGCTCGCCGAACATCTGCGCAGCTTCAATCTTGTCGTCAGCTTCCTCTACGATCCAGACGGCCTCTTCCGAGCCAGCATGGAGCGCGTCGGCGTCAAAACATTCATCGAATGCCCGCCATGCGTGCAAAATGGCGGCGAACATGCTTCCAGGCAGCTCGCGAAAGGTCTGGAGAAGCTCGCCATGTTTCTGGAGGATGAACATCTGCGTCGTGCGCATTTTGAGCGGCGGTTCGACGGGAAAAACCGCATCGCCATCCATGTCGGCAGCGGCTCGGAAAAGAAAAACTGGCCCTTAGAATACTGGCAACGGCTTGCGGACGAATTTCTCGGTCATGAGATCATTTTCATCACCGGCGAGGCCGAGGAAGCCCGCGGCATGAAGATCACGACTCATGCCAACTGGCACGCGCTGCCACTGCCTGAGCTTGCAGGCCGTTTGAGCGCCTGCCGCGCCTTTCTCGGTCACGACAGCGGCATCTCACATCTTGCTGCGGCGTGCGGGGTGCCCTCGTTGCTGCTTTTCGGGCCGACCGACCCCACCGTCTGGGCACCGCCGCAGCCTTGGGCGACTGTTTTACGCGAGGAAAGCGGCGACCTGGCCGCGCTGGACTTCGCACGCGTGAAATTGGCCGCCGCGCAAGTTGTCGCGAAATCGTAACGTGCTAGTCTGCCTTTTCCAAACCATGTCCAACGACAAAAAAACCGCACGTTTCCGCACTTTCCTCATCCTTGGCGCTCCCGGCAGCGGCAAGGGCACGCAGGGCAAGGTGCTCGGTTCCATCCCACGTTTCCATCATCTCGCCTGCGGTGATGTGTTCCGCTCGCTCGACACGCGCACGACGCTGGGACAGAAATTCGTCGAATACTCCAGCCGCGGCGAGCTCGTGCCGGACGATGTGACCGTCCAGCTCTGGCGCGCGAACATCAAGCAGCGCGTCGATTCACATAACTTCAAGCCCGAGATCGACTTCCTCGTGCTCGACGGCATCCCGCGCAACGTGGAGCAGGCGAAGTACATGGAGGAGGACATCGAGGTGCTCAGGGTCTTTCATCTCTCCTGCCCTGACCGCACCGAACTGGCCCGCCGCCTGCGCAAGCGCGCCCTTAAAGACAACCGCTTTGATGATGCCAGCGAGGCCGTCATCCAGAATCGCTTCGCCACCTACGAGGCGGAGACGAAACCGATCCTCGAACACTACGCCGGCGACCGCATTGTGAACATCGACGCCAGCCAGCCTCCCGCGAAGGTGCTCTATGACATCCTCGGCGGTGTGATGACGCTGGACGCGTGGAAGGAACTCGAAAAGTTGAAGGTCTAGCCGCACAGGATGCGCGTCCTCTTCATCGGCACCGGCGACATCGGCCTTCCTTCGCTGGAATGGCTGCTCGACACGCCGAAGCACGAGGTCGTCGGCGTCGTCACGCAGCCGGACAAGCCCGTGGGCCGCAAACAGGTGCTCACACCGCCGCAGATCAAGGTGCGTGCGCTCGCCGCAGGCAAACAAGTCATCCAGCCGCCGAAAATCCGTCATGCCGTCGAGGAATTGAAATCCTTCAATGCGGATGTCGCGATTGTCGTCGCCTACGGCCAGATCTTGTCACGCGCCGTGCTCGATGTGCCGAAATTCGGCTGCCTGAACGTTCACACGTCACTGCTCCCGCGTCATCGCGGCGCAGCTCCGATCCAGGCCGCGATTCGTGATGGTGACACCGAAACCGGTGTCACCATCATGTTCATGGATGAAGGCCTCGACACCGGCGACATCCTGTTGATGAAGCGTCTGCCCATCACCGATGACGACACCGGCGGCAGCCTTCACGACAAACTCGCACTGCAAGCACCCGCCGCACTCGAGGAAGCGCTCGCTCACCTCGCCACCGGCCATCCGCCACGTGAGAAGCAGGATGAGAGCAAGGCCACGCACGTCCGCAAACTCACGCGTCAGGACGGCCGCATCGATTGGAATCGTTCTGCCATCGAGCTCGACCGTCTCATCCGCGCATTCACTCCCTGGCCAGGCACGTCGTGCCTTCTGAAGGGCGCGCAAATGAAGGTTCATCGCGCTCAAGTCATCGCAAACGCGAATGCCTGCCCTTCACCCGGCACCGTCGTCAGCGCCGATGCGGGCGGCATTGCCGTCAGTTGCGGCGGCGGTCTGTTGAACCTCCTCGAAGTCCAGATCGAAGGCGGCAAGCGTCTGCCCGCCGCCGATTTCCTGCGTGGGCATACGTTGCAGTCGGGCGATGTGTTGTCGTAGGTTGGGTGTGTGCTGCGCCGATGGTTTGAGCATCATCTCAGCATGCTTCGCAGCACCGCCCGACGGGTTTGGAAGCGCGAGACGATTGCGTGGACGCAAAAGAACGGGCGGGCTTCGCCACACCCGTCCTACGATCGGGCATCACTCTTGCTTCAAGCCAACATCATTGCTGGCGAGGCACTCAATCACCCAATCAAATATCCCCTCCTTGCCTTCCATATCCAGCCAGGCCCATTGACCGTTGGGATTCACTTCGAGGAAGAAATGTTGGTTTTGTGCCCGCAAAAAATCCAGACGCCCAAAAGAAAGACCGGCTTCGCTCATGAACTTGCCAATCCCATTGGCAACCTCATCCGGGAGCTGAACTCTTTTCCACACCAAGTTCACAGCATTGATGTGTTTCCGCCAATCGACGCCGGAAAATGAAGCCCTGTCCAGTTCAAAGGCGAACTGTCTTCCCGCCACGTAAACCACCGTCACATCGGCTTCCGCATCGATCAGATCCTGAAGGAACCAAGGATAAGATGGGTCCAGCGTTTCAGGCTTCACGCAACGCGTGAAAAAGAATTGATAATTGCCGGTAAAGTCGGCCACCAGTGATTTGGCGATTTGCGGCGTGCCCGAGGTGTCCAGACAATCCTGTCGGACGATCCGCCATGGCGGGACGTGGAAATGCCTGGCCGCCAGCCGCATTTGAGAGACTTTGCCCAGCCGGTTTTCCGCTCCTTTCTCAACCAGCGCAATTTTCCCGTGCAGCTTGCATAGGTTATAAATCTCCCGCACCAGATAACTGACCTGCTGTTGTGTCCACCATTCCAGGGAACCGCCTGCGGGTCTGTCCACCGGCTCATCAAAGTTCGGCTTTCGCACATAAAGCCTGCTCACATCTTCCTCGCGGACGGTTCTTCCCGCAGGGTCACGCAGGAAAAAACCGTGCGGGGTAAACTCGAACTCGTACTGCCGCCATAAATCGAC
Organism: Verrucomicrobiaceae bacterium; assembly: GCA_016795375.1. Classification (GTDB taxonomy): domain Bacteria; phylum Verrucomicrobiota; class Verrucomicrobiia; order Verrucomicrobiales; family Verrucomicrobiaceae; genus Prosthecobacter. The sequence goes on along the minus strand of JAEUHJ010000174.1, from coordinate 26,382 downwards.
GTTGAAGCGAAAAGCCGGATGCTTTCCGAGCCGCCGAATTATCTCGTCGGTCGTTCCATCAACGCTGTTCGTGAGGATGAGCAGCATCCGGCAGAACGATCAGTCGTTGTTATCGCTTCTACTATCGTTGGGCTGTCCTTTGTGATTGAAAGTTTGGACAGAATTAGTTGAATAGCTGCCAGTGATGATCGTGTCATGGCGGGTTTGCTTGTTCCAGTCATAGGCAGGCAGATGGAACTCCGTGGTGGATGGAGCCTGGCTCAGATCAGCGGGTGTCAGTGTCGTCATGGTTGAATGTGGGTGTGTTTGCCTTTTCCGATGTGAGCAACTTTGCAATGCAAACGAAGCATGCTCGGCGCTAGGTGTATCAACTGATACACTTACGTCAACTAGCATTTACGTCCAATTCCCGGAGTGGCAGTTCCCCAGCACTCCAAAGAACTTGTCGCGCATGTCGTGGAGATTCTCCGAGAACAGCGCGAGAGTCTGGGAGTATCGAAAAAGCTACTGGCAGCCCGCGCTGGGGTGAGTAGAACCGCCATCATTCTCATGGAGGCGGGAAAGCGGTTGCCTTCGCTTGAACTTGTCGTCAAACTGGCCGTCAGCCTGGATGTTTCTTTTTCGACGATTGTGCGGAATGCCGAAAAGCGGATCAACAGGGCTTGATCGTCCAACTATAGCCAAGGGCAGGATAATCCGGCATCAGGGCGCAAACGAAATTAACCGGTTCCAAGTGGTGATTCAATCTGCGGTTCACTCCTGCAGGAACACAAACACGCCCTTCTTGTTGCCGACAACGACATCGGTCTTGCCGTCCTTGTTGATGTCACCAGCGGTGACTTGCGTGCCGACGCCGCTGTCGTTGTCAATTTGATGCGGGATGAGGTCGGCGCCACCCTTGCCATCGCGTTTGATCTGGAACCAGTAGAGAACGGCGGGCGCGCCGGGCTCTGCGTCCTTGTTCGGGCCGTGCGCCCAGTAGCGTTTGCCAGTGATGAGATCCTGAACGCCGTCGCCATCGACATCCGCCATCGTGGTGGCGTGGGTTTGCGTGAACTTCACGCCATGCGGGCTGTCCTCCGGTTTTTCACCGAGGATTTGATGCGTAACGAAGCTGCCGCCGGCCTTCTGCTCATACCACGCGAAGCCGTAGCCGTGCGCGTCCCAGCTCGTGAGCACGTCGTTTTTGCCGTCGCCATTCACGTCATAGACCTGCATTTGCGAACCGCCGCGGGCGCCGGCAGGCGCGAAGGGCACCGCATGGAACACCCAATCCTCTGATGCCGTGCCCGGTTGTTCACGCCAGCCGTCCTTGTCCAGGATGTCGGGACGATTGTCGCCATTGATGTCGCCGAAACCGTAGCCGTGCGTGTAGCGGAAGTAGCGTTTGATGTCCGGCTTCGCAATCGCGTGATACGTCGCCTTCGCTCCCGGATTGGCCCAATCGAGCGAGGCGTAACCGAGGCGTCCCCCAGTGTGGCAGATCAGCTCCGGTTTGCCGTCGCCGTCCATGTCGCCGAGTTGTGGTGATTCGTTGTCGGTCACGTCGAAAACGATGTGACGCTTCCACGCTTCCTTCGTGCGCTTGCCGGGATTTTCATACCAGGCGGTGATGTCGCCCGGCCAGGAGAAAACGAGGATGTCCATCTTGCCGTCCCCGTTGAAGTCATGCGTGTAACTGAGGAAATAATCCGAGTAGCCGAGCGGGTTAACGGCCTTGCCTTTGTATGCGGGCGCGGACTCGATGAACTTCGCGTGATTGGGCGCATATTCCTCGTCTGCCAGCGGTTTCTTGCTGTCCGGCTTCGGCGCGTTGTAGGCGGAGCGTTCCTTGAAGTCCGGCCCCCACCACACGAACGGGCCGGCGCAGATGTCGTTGCTGCCATCCTGGTCGAAGTCGGCGAAATGCGCGCCCTCGCACCAGAACTCGTTCGAGAGCGTGAACTTTTTGAACTTCAAATCGGCCGCGCAGAGCGGCAGCGCTAGCAGCAGGGCGGGAAGGAGCAGTTTGTTCATGGTGGTGGGCAGGGAACAGGATTGAAACGGGTGATCTTGCAAGGGACGGTTGGAACAAGGAGATGCTCCGCCGCCTTGCCCGCGAAGCATCATTTCACGCCGCATCACTGCTCCACCTTGAAGATGTGCATCGAAACACCGTGCGGATTGAGGGCGACGTAGTTGTCCGCGCCGCGCCACTCGTAGCTCTGGTTGTGGATGAGGTCGGTGACCTTGAAGGGGCGGCTGCCATCGAGGCCGAGGGCGGCGAGATCGAGATGCACGATGCCCGCTGCTCCCTGGCCGGCATCAAGGTTGATGGCACATATGACACGGTTGCTGAAGTCTGGCGTGGCCTTGCTGTAACAGAGAATCCTGGCGTGATCGGAGCCGTGAAAGATCAGGTTGTCGTAGAGGTGCAGCGCCGGATTGTCACGACGGATCGTGTTCAGGATGCGGATGAAGGCGGTGATGTTGTTGCGCGGCTGCTGGTAGTCGCGCTGCTTGAGCTGGTACTTCTCGTTGTTGTTGTACTCCTCCTTGCCGGGATACGGATCATTCTCACACAACTCATAGCCGGAGTAGATGCCCCAGCTCGATGACAGCGTGGCGGCGAGCGCGGCGCGGATGCGGAACATCTGCGGGCCGGCGCTTTGCAGGTGGGCAGGCAGGATGTCGGGCGTGTTCGGCCAGAAATTGCCGCGGTAATACCAGCGCATGTCGCCCTGCGTGAGTTCTTTCGCGTATTCAGCGAGCTCATGCTTGTCCTCGCGCCAGGTGAAGTAGGTGTAGCTCTGGGTGAAGCCGACCTTGCCCAGCGCCTGCATCATCTTCGGCTTCGTGAAGGCCTCGGCGAGGAAGAGCACGTCCGGATCCTTGCGCTGAATCGTGGCGATGAGCTCCTCCCAGAACGAGACGGGCTTGGTGTGCGGATTATCGACGCGGAAGATTTTCACGCCGAGATCGACCCAGTACTGGACGACGTCGATGAGCTCGTTCCAAAGATTCCGCCAGTCGTCGCAATGGAAGTTGATCGGGAAGATGTCCTGATACTTCTTCGGCGGGTTCTCCGCGTAGCGGATGCTGCCGTCGGGACGCTGGTAGAACCATTCCGGATGCTCGTTGACGTAGGGATGGTCCGGCGAGCAGTTGATGGCGAAGTCGAGCGCGATTTCGAGGCCGCGCTTCTTCGCCTCCTTCACCAGCCAGACAAAATCCTTCTCCGCGCCGAGCGCCGGCTCGATGGCGCGGTGTCCGCCTGCCGGGCCACCGATGGCCCACGGGCTGCCGACGTCACCGGGCTGCGCGGTGAGCGCGTTGTTCTTTCCTTTGCGGGCCGTGATGCCGATGGGGTGGATCGGCGGGAAGTAAATCACGTCGAACCCCATGTGGGCGGCGTGGTCGAGGCGGCCCAGGCAGTCGCGGAAGGTCGAATGCTTGTCGCCCAGACCCTCGGCGCTGCGCGGGAAGAATTCATACCATGCCGAGAAGCGGGCGCGCTCGCGCTCCACGGTGACGCGCAGCGCGCCGGAAGTGGTGGACTGAGAGCGGTCGGGATACTGGCTCATCAGGCTCTGCAGCTCGTCCGATAGCAGCACGTCCATGATGTCCTCCGGCTTGATCGAGGTGAGCAGATCGGCGCAATCCTCCAACTGCGTCGCCGCAACCGGGACACCGGCGGCCCGGGCGCGTTTGCCCGCATCACGCAGCAGCCGCGCGCCTTCCTGCGCCTCGATCGGCACGTCGGGATCCTTCGCCTGCACGCGCACGGCAAAGGTTTTCTTCCACGAGCGGAAGGTGTCGCCCCATGCCTCGACGACGTATTCCCAGCACCCGGCTTTTTCAAAGCCGCACTGTCCCTGCCAGCGATCGTTTTCCAGCGGCCGCATCGGCGCCTCGGACCAGCGTCGCGACCCCGCGAGCCGCCAGCGCAGCACCGCGCTCATCACATCGTGGCCGTCCTTGAAGATGTCGCACCAGACATCCAGCGGCTCGTTGATGATCCGTTTGACCGGATGCCGCCCTCCTTCGAGGCAGGGGTAGAAATTTTCGATGACGACGGTGGGGGCGTGGGAAGACATGGGGAAAGTTTGCGATGGATGGCGGTGGGTTGCCGTTGTTTGCAATGGTTTCAAGCTTGAGAAGCGCGGCGAAGCTGGGATTCTCGGAGATTGTGCACGCGCACGGAGAAATCGTAAGTTTGATTGAGGATGGGATCGGTTTTCTCACCCGAGGTAAAGCCAAGATCAGTGGCAAGGATCAGATCGCAGGCGGTTTCCATCAAGGATGCGTAAGCCTGGCTCGAGAAATGAGCCTGATCCTTCAAGCTCGAGCGACCGCTTCCCTCGGCGAGATTGTTGGCGACAGAAACCGAAGCTCGTGTGAGCTGGCTGGTCAGACCAAAACATTCGCTCGACGGAAACGAGTCAGCGCATTCATAGACCGACCTGACGAGCTTTCGCGCATCCTGCCAGACTTCCAATTTCTCGAACGGGAACTCCTTTCTCATGATTTGCAGCTTTTGAATGGCCTCGCGGGCAGCATTGCGCCCGGAATCCCATTCAACAACTGCAAACCACGGCAAACAATCACCAACCACCGCAAACTCAGCCCAGCAACGGCCGCAGCATGTCGCAGATCTCCGGCACGCGGACGAAGGGATCCTCCTTCGTCTCGAACTCGAGCGTGAACCAGCCCTGGTAGTTCGCGTCGCGCATGATCTGGATCACGCGTTTCACATCGCTGGCCTCGGCCGACTTGGCGCCTTCGCGTTTGATCTCCATCTTGAGCTGCACATTGACGGCGTAGGGCGCGATCTTCGCGAGGTCGGCATACGGATCAGCGGTGTGGAAGTTGCCGCTGTCGAGATTGATGCCGGCCCAGGGGCTTTTCGCGGCCTGAACCATCTTGATGAGGTTGTCCGGCTTCGCGACGATGCCGCCGTGGTTTTCCAGGCCGAGGAACACTCCTTTCTTCGCCGCGTAGTCGAGGCACTCCTGATAGGATTCGAGGCAGTTGGCCACCGCCTGCTCCTCGCTGATTTCTTTCGACTGCGGTCCGGCGAAAACGCGGATGTGAGGCGCGCCCATCACGGCGGAGTGATCGATCCACTTCTTCGTGTAGGCGATCTGCTCGTCGAGCTTGCCGCCTTTCGGCAGGGCGAAGTTGTTTCCAACCGCCGTGCCGGCGATCTGCACGCCACGCAGATACGCACGGCGTTTCACTTCGAGCAGGTAGGCGTCATCCACATCCTTCGGGAAGAAATAGCTCGTCAACTCGGCGCCCGGCACGTTGTGGTCGCCGCACCAGTCCACGAAGTCGAGGATGCTCCACGGTTTGCGGCCGCCCTTCGGCTTCTGCTCCTTGTCGCGCATCCACTGGAAGTATTCGCGGAAGCTGTAGGCTGCGACGCCGAGCTGCATGCGGCTTTTGCCGGGGCGCTTGATCGGCTCGATGGCGGGCAATGTGGAGACGCTGAGCGCACCGAGGCTGGTGGAGAGAAAGTGACGGCGGGTGATCATGGCAGGTGTGGGATCGATAGCTTCGTTTACGCCATGTCCAACTGAAACCTGGCGCGCTGTCATGGCGGCGGCCGCAAGTCCGGCGTCAAAGACCGCCCCCGGCGATTGCGGATCCGGAAAAATTCCCCATCTTCATTTTCTCCATGCCAGTCTCCGCCCCCACGCAATCATCCTACGACGTCATCATCATCGGCGGCGGTCCCGCAGGCTCCACGGCGGCGACCACGCTCGCGCAGGCCGGGCGCCGCGTGCTGGTGCTGGAGAAAATGAAATTCCCGCGCTTTCACATCGGCGAATCGCTCCTGCCGTACAACAGGAAAATCTTCGACGATCTCGGCGTTTGGCAGAAGATCGAATCGGCCGGCTTCATGCGGAAACGCGGCGCGCAGTTCCTCATGGGCTGCGGCACGCACAAGGTGCGCCTCGACTTCTCCAAAGGCTCGTTCACCCAGTATCCGCAGGCGGTGCAGGTCGAGCGGTCGAAGTTCGACCAACTGCTGCTCGATCATTCGCGCGAATGTGGAGCCGAGGTCCGCGAGGAAGCGGTCGTGAATGACTACCAAGTCCACGACAAGTGCGTCACCGTGCGCTACAAGCCGGCAGGCGGCCCCGATCAGGAGGTCGCGGCCTCATTCCTCATCGATGCCAGCGGCCTCTCCAACCTCACCGCCAACCGCGAATCACGCCGCGAATATTACCCTGGACACAAAAAAATCGCCATCTTCGGCCATTTTGAGAACGTGGACATGCCACAGGGCGAGGAGCACGGGGACGTCCTCGTCGTGCGTCGAGAGAACTCATGGTTCTGGATGATCCCCCTCGATGCCAGCAAGACCAGCGTCGGCCTCGTGCTCGATGTGGCGGACTTCAAGGCGCTTGGCAGGGAGCCAGGGCAGGTTTTTGACGACGCCGTGCGCACCACCCGTGTCGTCCGCGACCGCTTTGCCAGCGCCGTGCGGCAGGGCCAGATGCATGTCGTGTCAGACTTCTCCTACCAAAACAACCTGCTCGTCTCGCCTCGCGTTCTCCGTGCGGGCGACGCCTCCGGATTCATCGACCCGGTTTTCTCCAGCGGCGTGTTGCTCGCCATGAGCAGCGGCCAGCAGGGTGCTCGCGCCATTCACGAGGCGCTCGCGCTCGGCCGGCCGCTCACCGCCGGCATGCGCCGCTACGAAAAGACCACCCGCCGCCAGATCAGCCTCTACTGGGTGTTCATCGAAAACTTCTACCGGCGGCATTTTGCACAACTGCTCTTTCAACCCAATCCGCTGCTGCGCATGACCTGCTCCGTCAATGCCGTGCTGGCCGGTCGCACCCGCCTGCCGTTCTCCGCGTGGTGGCGCCTGCGCGTGTTTTTCCTGCTGGCCTGGTTGAACAAGCGGCTCCCTATCGCACGGCGCATTGCCATCGAATGATCTTGTGAGGAAATGCGTCACTTCAGCGGCGGCAGCTTGGCGCTGTAGTGCACGGCGCGGCGGCGGTTGTCGTCGAAGGCGAAGTGGAGCCACTGTTTGTCGGCGCTGACGAAGCCGTCGGGGTAGTTCATGCGGCCTTTGGGACCATCGACGGACTCCTGCTGGATAATCCGCTGGTAGGGCCACGTTTTCATGCCATCAAAGCTGATCCACAGAGCCAGCGGGCTGCGGTGTTTTGAATTGGGATTGTGCAGGATTGCGCCGCGATCTCCGCCGAGGTTGTAGAGCGTGGTCTTGCTGCCGGGATTTGGAATTTGTGTGATGCTGGCGAATTCGGGCCACGTCATGCCGCCGTCGGGACTTACGGCTTTGTAAAGCATGCCGCCGAGGCCGTCGGCGCGGATGACCATGGTGATGCGGCCGTCGGGATGCTCGAAGAGATCGTTCTCCGCCCAGCCGAAGTAGCGGCTGTTCGGCGTGAGGCGGATGTTGCCGTGCTCACTCCAGGTTTTGCCGCCGTCGTTGCTGATGAGGACGCCGTTGCGCGGATTGGTGAAGTCACGGTCGAGCGGATCGCGCTTCTGCTGGTCATCGGGGCCGATGTAGTGCTGGAACGGGAGCATGATTCGACCGTCTTTGCAGACGATGTGCTTGCGGATGAAGGTGCGGTTCTTCAAGCGACCGGGGACTTCAGATGGTTTGCTCCATGTTTTGAAGGAGTCGTCGCTGGTGAGGAACCACGAACGCCAGTCGTTGGCCCAATGCTTCGAGTGCGTGGAGAAGAACAGCGTAGAACGAGCTTTCCAGCTCGTTGGGTCGTTCGGATCGAGCTGGAAAGCTCGATCTACGATCATGAGTTCCGTCGGCCCCTGGCCGATCGTTTTGCCTTCTCGCGGAAAACCTACGTTGAACGGCTCCAGCGGTGTCCATGTCCTGCCCATGTCCTTGCTGCGCGTGACGCCGGCGTAGTTCAGCGGCGATGGCTCGGTGTCACCACCGGCGAGGATGAAAAGAATCCACGATTTATCGGGCAGTTCTCGCAAAGTGGTGTCGCAGACCATTTTGTTCGGCGTCACACCGTCATACGGGATGCTTTTGAAGTCCTGCTTCGCGTCCTCAATCGCCTGCGCGGTCCATTTCGGATCGGGCGTGATGCTTTTTGGCAATCGGGGTGCGTGCGCCTTGTTCACGACGGTTTTGCGGACGGTCGAGAGGCTGCGATATTCTTGCAAATCCTTCGCGTTCTTCGCGAGAACGGCCTGCCGGAGAATGTCAGCCTCGGTGAACTTGCAGTGCAGGACTTCCGCGTCGCTGTGACGGTTCCAGTCATAGAGGATGTGGATGTCGCCGTTGGGAGCCTGGAAGCCGTCGGGATAGGAGACTTCGCTGCGATCATCGATGAGCAGCCCCTTGCCCCAGGTTTTGCCGTCGTCGTCGGAGAGATATGCCTTCAAGTTCGAGCGGCGCGGCAGACGCACATTGATCGGCCCGTTCTTCACGAGGAGCAGTTTCCCGCTGGCGAGGCGGCGGATGAAGAAGCGCGCGCTGCAATTCTGAATCGACGATGGCTGCGGGTCGCTCCATGTCGTGCCTTTGTCGGTCGAAACGCTCTCGCTGATGCCGTCCTTCGTGCGTGCGAGCATCCACAGGCTGCCGTCCTTGCGTTCGACGATCATGTGTTCATCAAAATCGGTGCGCGGAAACGCCACACCGCCTCGACGCGTCCATGTTTTGCCCTGATCGGTGCTGGCGAAGACATTCGCCATGCGGATCACATCGAGGTCCTTGTGCGCCTCCTTGTCCACGCCGGGGCCATGCATGCGGTCGCGCGTCCACAGCGACACGGGCAACAGCCAGTCACCGTTGGAGAGCACGGCGGGCTTGTTCAGCGTGCACCCATCCGCAAAACGCACGGGCGCGGTCCATTTCGGCTCCGCCGCGTCAGGATCGTCGCAGCGGATGAACCAGTCGCCGCCGCGTCCGTCGAAGTAACCGAGGCTTTGATCAAAGAAGCACCACAAACGGCCCAGTGGATCGGTCCACAGGTTGCCAACGAGCGCACGGCGCTCATAGCGCACGCCATTGAGCTCTCCATCCTGCGGATCGATGACCACGCGCGGCTTTGACCACGTTTTGCCATCATCATCGCTGGTCGCGAGCATGAAGAAGCCGTTCGGCGAATCGCCATTGCCCACCCACGCGGCCCAGAGGCGGCCCTGCGGCGTGCGGTCCATGCCGATGATCATGTTGCCGGGGCGCCTGTCGGCATCATACTCAGGGCCGGGCGCGGTGTTGATCTGCGGGGGTACGAGCGAGAGATCCAGCACGGCCTTGTCCTGCGCGAAGGCGAGAGTGGCGATGAACAGGGTGATGGAAGTGAGGTGCTTCATGGTTGGTGAAAAACGGCGCGGATGTCCGGCTCAGCGAGGCGGATAATCATGAGTGTCGAGCACCTTGCCCGCGAGGCTCCTGACCTCGATGCGCATGGGCGACTTCGACTTGAAGGTGAGCAGCACATAGTTGTGCTCGCTAGCGAGGAAGGCGGACTTCGGGTCAGGATAGCGGTCGCCATCGCCTTTGAGCGCCGTGTTGTAATAGGGGAAACCGTCGACCACCGCACGCTCGGCAAAGTAGCCGAAGCCGGTGATGACGGCGGAGCCCAGCCGGAACAGACGGCCCCATTCGCCCTTCAACTGGCCGCGCATGGTGGCGCTGCGCTCGTTGTGGAGGGTGACCGTGTGGCCGGGGTGCGGCGGCTCCATCTGCCGACGATACCAGGCGAGCTGCTCCGACGCGGCATCGAACGGATGTCCCGTCTGCCAGGTGGTGCCCATGTCCTGGATGTGTTCGAGGTCGAGCGCGATGAAACGCGCGTCGAAGCCTGGGAATGCGATTTCCCATTTCCATTCATCGCCGGGCAGCACGAAAAAATCACGATACGCCTTCGCCTCCACGTCGTAAACGGCCTCGGCAGGCGGCTTCGGGCCACGCGGACGGATTTCGCGGTCATGATTGCCCAGCACCGGCATGAAGATCGTGCCGCGGAACAGCTCCGGCTGTGAGTCGATCAATGTGCTGAACGCCTTCGCGCCCTCCCTGCCCTTCTGGTGCAGGTCGCTGACGTTGTCACCCGCCGTCATGAGCACATGCACGTCGTCTTTGATCAACGCGGCGAGATCCGGTTTCGCATAACCCCAGTCGGCGACCACGGCGACGCGGAGTTCGTCCGTCGGCATGGCTTTGAAATGGTGGACGGCGGATTTCAGGGCTCCGGAACGCACCTGATAATGATACGTCACGTCTTTTTGCGGAATCGGTATTTCAATGTGGTGCAGCGTGACCTGCTCCGACTTGGAAAGCGCCGCTCCTAGTTCTGCCGTGGTTCCGAAGGAAACTTCTGAATCGCCCGGCCGGTCCGTCTCCCAGCTCACCGTGACATGCGTCGGCTGCTCACGTTGAAAACCCAGCCAGATGCGCTGGATGGCCGGTGATTCGGCGGCGGTGGCGGTGCAAACAACAAGCAGGAGGCATGTGACGAGGCATTTCATGAGCAGGAATGTGAACAAACGAACGCCACACGATCTTTTTCGACGGCAAACGAAGGCAGCCTTGATCGAAGTGACGCATGGCGATACAATCACGGATATTTCGCTCTTTGATACTCCTTTGCCGCCTCAAGCGGCACACCTTTCCTGCGGTGTTCGTCATCGTGCCTCATGGCCCGGCCCGTTTTTACAAATGCGGAGGCTGCGCGCGGGAGTGACATGTCATGCCTTCACTGGAAGACAGCGCTCCTTCCACGCGGGTCCCCACCTGGTCTCATGGGATTCGTGAGCCTTTGGCGTCGGACGGCACAGGCGGGTTTGAAAGCGTCCCGGCTCCGCCCGGGGCGCTTTCTCTTTTTGGCCCTGCGGAGATTTGAATGAACCTTGGGCCCCACCCTTGGCAGATGGAAGATGTTATGTTGGCAAGTCCGGCATCTGTCCCGCGTTCTCATCTCATGCGCCCGGCCATCCTCACTTTTCTCGCCCTCGGACTGATCTCCTCCGCCATTGCCCAGCAGCCGAAATGGTTCAAGGGCAACACGCACACACATTCGCTGTGGAGCGACGGGAATGACTTCCCGGAGATGATCACGGACTGGTACAAGCAGCACGGCTACGACTTCCTCGCCATTTCCGATCACAACGTGCTGCAGGCGAAGGAAGTGTGGATGGGCGTTCCCGCCGTCGAAAAACGTCGCAAGGCGCTGGGAAAGGCAACGATGGACAAGTATCGCGCCCGCTTCGGCAACGAATGGGTGACGACACGTGACAAGAACGGCGTGACCGAGGTGCGGTTGAAGAAGCTGGAGGAGTACAGGCCGCTGCTGGAGGAAGCGGGGAAGTTCCTGATCGTGCAGGCGGAGGAGATCAGCGCGGGCTTGGGCAAGGTGCCGGTCCACATGAACGCGATGAATTTGCGGGAGGAAATCAAGCCGGTCAAAAACCTTGGCAGCATCCCGAAGGTGATACGGGCGAATTTGAAGCTGGTGAACGAGCAGTCACAGCGGTTGGGCGTGCCGATGTTCACCCACATCAATCATCCGAACTTCAGATGGGCCTTCACCGCAGATGACATGGCAGCGGTGCTGGAGGACAATTTCTGGGAAATCTTCAACGGCCACCCCCAGATCAACTGGCCGGGTGACGAGACCCGTGTCGGCCACGAGAAGCTGTGGGACATCGCCAACACGCTGCGCATCGCACAATTCAAGGCGCCGCCTTTCTACGGCCTGGGCACGGATGACGCGCATCACTATCATGGCGAGGAAAGCAACCCCGGGCGCGGCTGGGTGATGGTGCGCGCCGCGAAGCTGGATGCCGACGCGATCGTGAAAGCGATGAAGGCGGGTGATTTTTACGCCTCCTCCGGCGTCACGCTGGACGACGTCAGTTATACTGACGGCACGCTGCGCATCCGCATCCATGCGGAGCCCGGCGTGAAATACACCACGGTCATCCGTGGCACGTTGCAAGGTTACGACGCCACCACCAAGGACGTGGCCACACCCGCCGGAGACACCTATCCGACGCGGAAGTTCTACTCCGACGACGTTGGCAGGACGCTGGCCACGCTGGAGGGGACGGAAATCGCCTGGAAGCCGTCCGGCAAAGAACTGTACTTCCGCGCGTCGGTGGTTTCATCGAAGCCGCATCCGAAGCCTTCATTCAAAGACCAGACCGAGATGGCATGGACGCAGCCGATGGGCTGGAAGAAGTAGCCTTGCCGCCTCACCTCATCCGCAGGCCCTGCATGCGTGCCTGCATGCCTTCGAACATCGGCGCCATCTCGAGTTTGGCGCTGAGCGGAGCCTCTTTGAAGAAAAAGCTCATGTCCTTGGTGAAGTTTCGCTCAAACGAGGCGGGATCCTCGCCAAGGAGCATCTGCATCTCCGGTTTGTCGGCGGCGCGTTTCTTCATGTCACGATAGATGCCGCCAATGATGCGGCGGCGCTCCTCGGCGGGCAGTTTGTCGATGCCCTTCATCACGGCCTTGAAGTTTTCTTCGACCGTGCGGCTGATGTATTCGCCCTTCTCCTCGTCGGTGAGCGATTTGTTGAAGCGTTCCATGACCTCCTCGCCGTCCTCCCGCATGTTCGCACGCTGGTTGAAGTCGAGCTTGATGACGGAGGTGATGACCTTGTCGAGGTATTGCTGACGTTGCTCGTGACCGAGATTCTCGTTTTCAAACCACGGGGCACCCTCCATCAGCGCGAGTGTCTTTTCCGGCGAGAACACCGAATCCTCCGTGGCCCACATGATCACAGCCACCGTGCCCCAGACGAGGATGAGAACGGCGACGATCTGGAACCAGAAGCGCTGGAGATTCATGGGAGGCTAGCGTTTGCTAAAGCGGCGCCCCAACAACGACAGAAACTCACCGGATTCTTCCACTTTCAGCATCTTGGTGACCGCAAAATACGCGGCGGCGGCAATGCTGATCGTCACACCAAGCGCCACGCAACGCAGAAGGAAGCTCAAATGCGCCCAGTCGGCCATGAGCGTGAATTTGGCGGCCAGACAGATGCCGGACATGACGGCGATGGCGATGCCGAGCCGCACGAGCGCCTGCATGAGCGAACGCGTTTCGAGGCCGGAGGCGAATTTCCGCATGCAGAGGTAAAGCGTGCAGAAGTTCAGCAACAACCCAATCGCCGTGGCCCAGGCGAGCGCGGTGTGGCCCCAACCGAGCCAGAAGACGGTGGTGGAGTTCGCGGCGAGATTGAAGACAATGATGCCGATGCTGATGAGCATGGGGATGAAACGGCGGTTGATCGTGTAGAACGCGGGTTGCAGCACTTTGACGGCCGAATAGAAGATCAGGCCGAACGCATAAGCCTGAAGCGGCGCGGCGGTCATTTCGACATCGTGGGCGGTGAATTTGCCGTGTTCGAAGATGACGGAGATGATTTCCCTAGCCAGCAACGAGAGACCGACCGCGCATGGCAGCGTGAGGAACAGCACGAGGCGCAATCCTTTCGCCAACGCACTGCGAAACGCTGGCGTGATGCCTTCCGTGGCAAGACGTGAAAGCATGGGCAGCGTGACGGTGGCGACGGCGACGCCAAACAGGCCGAGCGGGAGCTGCTGGAGGCGCTGCGCGTTCGCCAGCCATGCGAGCGACGATTCCCTGCCCTCGGTGAAGGAGGCGAAGATGGAATTGAGCAGCACGGTGACCTGCGTGCCGCTGGCGGCGAGCATCGAAGGCCACATGAGATGCAGGACTTCCTTCACGGCCGGGTCTTTGCAGCCGAAGTCGAAGCGGAAACGGAAACCGACGCGACGCAACGACGGCAACTGCACGGCGAGTTGCAGCACGCCGCCGATCAAGGTGCCGATGGCGAAGCCGGTGAGGCCTTTTTCACTCACATTGCCGTGACGGAAGCCAGGATCGATGATCCAGGCGAGAATCACACCGCCGACGATGCAGCCGAGATTGAAAAACGCGGAGGCGACGGCGGGAATGAAGAACACCTTCTTCGAGTTCAGCATGCCCATCACCAGCGCCGTGATGGAAACGAGCGCGATGAAGGGATACATGATCTGCGCGAGCCAGGTGCCGAGCACCTTGGCCTCTTCCGAAAGGCCTGGCGTCAGAATGCGGAACAGAATCGGTGCCAGCAGCACGCCCGCAATCGCAACGAGCGTCATGAACCACAGCGAAAGCGAGATCATCTTCCGCCCGAGCACCCAGGCGGCCTCGTCGCCCTCGGTTTTCATCTTTTTCGAGAACGTGGTGACGAACGCGGTCGAAAGAGCGCCTTCGGCGAAGAGATCGCGCAACATGTTCGGCGTGCGGAACGCGGCGGTGAAGACGCCGGTGAAGGCAGAGCCGAAAAAGCCGTTCAACAACTGGTCGCGCACGAGGCCGAGCACGCGGCTGCAAAGGATGGCGATGGAGACGATCCCGGTGGAGCGTGCTTGGGAGGCGGAGTCTTTCTTGTCGTCGCTCATGATGCAAAGCGGACGCTGGCGCGCCGCAGTTTGTCCATCATGGCGATACCCATGCCGTGTTCATGCAAAGGTTCTGCAATGATTTCATCGACGCCGAGTTCGTCGAGGCGGCGAAGCACGTGGAAGAAGCGCACGGCGGCCTCGGGCAGTTTGCCATTGCCGGGACTGAGCATCATGACTTCCTCCCAATCGCAGAGATGGAGGTAGCCATCCTTCTCCTCGCCGCGATAGCTCATGAGCGCGTAGCGTTTGCCCTCTTCGGGGATGAAGTCGGAAGGACGTGAAAGCAGGCGCAGCGGTGTGCGCGGCGCGTAATGCGAGGCGAGCTGGCCGGGAGAATCGGAAGGGCCGTCGATCACACTGCGGATGGCGACTTTGACCTTGCCATACGGCTTCAAATCATCCGGCGTGAGCGGTCCGGGGCGCACGATGGTGATGAACGGCTTCGGCGTGCCTGGTTCGATGCGAATGATGGTCGATTCGAGGCCATAAAGACTCGCGCCGGCATCGACGATGAGGTGAATGCGGCCATCGAGTTCGGACAGCACGGCGCTGGCGGACGTGGGGCTGATGGAGCCGAAGCGGTTCGCGCTGGGAGCGGCGAGCGGTTTGTCGAACGCGCCGATGACTCGCTTGAAAATGCCGTTGGAACTAACACGCACGGCCACGGTGGGCAGTCCGGCAGTGACGATGTCGGGGACGACGGGCTTTTTCGGCAGCAGGAGTGTGAGCGGACCGGGCCAGAAGCGTTCGGTGAGCTGTTTGACCGTGTGCACGATCTCCTGCGGCACCTCGGCGACGAGATCAATCTGGTCTTTGCGCGGCAGATGAACGATGAGAGGATCAAACGTGGGGCGTTCCTTCGCCTCGAAGATTTTCGTGACTGCGACCGGATCGAGCGCGTTCGCGGCGAGGCCATAAACAGTTTCGGTCGGCAGAGCGACGACTTCGCCTTCGCGAAGCAGACGGACGGCTTCCTCGACCGCCTGGTGCATCAATGGCGGCTCGTCGGTGCGGAGAACGGCGGTGACGTAGCTCATGCGGGCTTCGTGTGGCTTTCAATCACGGCCCAGGCGTTGTGATTGTGGATGGATTCGAAGTTTTCGGCCTCGACGCGGAACCAGGTGATTTTTTTGTGGGCCTTGGCCTTCACGGCGACGTTGCGTACGAGATCCTCAACGAAGACGGGATTGTCGTAGGCGACCTCGGTGACGTGTTTTTCGTCAGGACGCTTCAAGATGCTGAAGAGCTCGCTGCTGGCGCTGGATTCGACGAGTTCGATGAGATCTTCGATCCATATCGGCTGGGAGAAACGGACGGACAGCGTGACGTTGCCGCGCTGGTTGTGTGCGCCACGGGCGCTGATGGCCTTCGAGCACGGGCAGAGCGTGGTGACAGGCACCTCGACGGTGAGAACGAAGTCGGTGCTCGCCTGGTCGGCGTTCACCTCGAAAACGATGCCGTAGTCGAGCAGGCCCTCGGCACCGGAGACGGGTGCTTTCTTCGCACGGAAGTAGGGGAAGCGCATTTCGACGTGCGCCTTGCCGGCGTGGAGTTTTTTCATGAGCTCGCGCGGCATGGCGACGATGTTGGAGACTGTCAGCTCCGAGCCATGAGAGTGCAGGACCTCGACGAAACGGCTCATGTGAGTGCCTTTGAACTGGTGCGGCAGATCGACGGCGAGCGAGACGGTGGCGACGGTGTGCTGCGCGGCGGAGTCGCGATCGCGGATGCTTAGCGGAAAGCGCAGGCTGCGCACGCCGACGCGGTCGATGGGCAGGCGTCGGTCGTCATGTTCGCTTTGCGTGTCTTTGAGGGCGGGCATGGGCTGGAAATGAAACTTCCCACTGCCGCAGGGTGCAACAGTGGGAAGCGGATCAAAGGGAACCCTTCACGGGCGGGCCTGCGGATCAGGGCAGCAGGTTGACGGCACGGGCGCGCTTCACCTCACGGACGACCTTGCGATGCAGCCAGGCAGGCAGGCCGGTGATGCGGCGGGGGATGAGCTTGCCGGATTCAGTGGTGAAGCGGTCAAGGATCTCCGGGTTGGTGTAAACGATCTTCTCCACCGGGATGTCCACACGGCGGCGCGGCATCTTGCGATTCGCGCGGCGGAAGTTGGACATGCGTTCTTTGGTCTTCGGCTGCATAGCTGTCTGGGTCTGGGGTTAGCGGATTTCGCGGTGGAGAGTGCGCTTCTTCATGAAGTGGTTGAACTTCACCTTCTCAAGACGGTTCGGGGTGCGAACGCTCTTCTTGTTGCGCGTGGTCACGTAGCGGGAGGTCGGCATTCCTGCGGCCTTCGCTTCGGTGCATTCGAGGATGATGATTTCTCGCGGCATAAATTTGGGGCGCGGAGGCTAGGTCACTCCTTGGAGAAGTCAAGCGATTCGCCGGAGTTGTTGTTATTGGAGGAGGCGGGGGCCTCGTCCTCGTCCTTGTCGTCATCCGCAGCGTCGTCGGCGTTGTCGAGACCGAAGAGGGAGTGGACGGGGCGGCTCCAGCGGCCGGACATCTGGCTGCGCTCGAGTTTTTCCTGATAGGCGACGGAAAAACGGGCGAAGGGCATGGCCTCCAGGCGCTCCTCGGGGATTTTCACGCCGGTGCCTTCGCAGAGGCCGTAGGTGCCGGTTTCGATGCGTTTGAGCGCCTCGTTGATCTCATAAAGGGCGTCCTGCTCCTTGCCAAGGAGGCTGAGGGCGAAGTCGCGGTCATAGGCGTCGCTGCCGGCGTCGGCCTGGTGCATGCCGAAGGCGGCGGCGGTGCTGTTTTCACCGCGGATGGTCTCGTTGGCCACGCCTTCGATGGAGTTCAAGTAGGCGTCGCGCAGCTCGATGAGACGCTGCTTCTGTTTCTTGAGGAAGGGGGTCATCTTCACCGGCCCCTTGGCGATTTCGATCGTGACGCCTTCGTCCTCGTGCTTGGAGCGTCCGCGCGGCGTGCCGGTCGTGCTGGTGGTAGTGCGTCCTTTCGGAGCCAGAGGGGCCGGAGCGGACTTGGAGCTTTTCGCCGGCGCGGCAACCTTGACGGGAACCGACACCGGCTTTGCGGCTGGCTTCGCAACAGCTTTCGCAGGCGCGGCGGGTTTCTTCGCGGGAGCGGGCTTTGCGGCGGGTTTCTTCGCTGCGGGGGCGGCTTTCTTGGCTGGAGCTTTCTTGACGACGGGTGCTTTTTTAGGGGCGGCTTTCTTCACAGGTTTGGCAGAGGGTTTCTTTGGAGCCGCTTTTTTGGGGGCGGGCTTTTTGGAAATGGTTTTCTTGGGAGCAGGCTTGCTCTTCGACTTCGCCGCTTTCACAGGGGCTTTCTTGGCAGGCTTCTTAGCTGCGGGCTTTTTGGATTTCGCAGGCATGGCTTTGGCGGTGTTGGGTTGTCGACGAACTGCTTGTCTGACCGTCCCCGACGCAAGGGGCGGAAAAAGAGGCGCGGATTCTGGCTGTGGTTGGCAGCAGGCGCAACCACTATTCCAGCTTCGATATTGGAGTGTTGCGGCCACCCCGGCCGGGAGTACCTTGGCGGCATGAGCTCCGAGACGCCCCCTCCCTCCGCACTCTCCAGTCTGTGGCAGCAGATTCGCGCCGTGCTCGATCTTGTGCTGGACCTCTCCTTCAAGCGCTTCGTCACGCCGCGTCTGGTGCGCATGCTGTATGTGCTGAGCCTGCTGGCGGCGGTGTTTTACGCAGGTTCGTGGATGTTCAGCGGTTTCAAATCGGGTACGCTCTCCGGCTTGTTCACGATGGTGACGGCTCCTGTGGCCTTCCTGCTCTACCTCATCTTCGCCCGTGTCACGGTGGAGTTGATCCTCGCCATCTTCCGCATCGCGGACAAGATCGCGCCGTTGTCCGAGGAGGAGGCCGCGAAGGTGGTGCAGGGGACGGCCCCGAACCCGCCATCATGACAAGGTGGGCGGCTTGTGAAATTTTTCACAAAATCGGGTTGCCGCCTCCTTGGAGGCCCGGATAATCGCCGCGCTGATGTTCACGCCCTTGCTCGCCAACTTCGATCTCATTGCGCTCGCCGCCTCGGTGGGGAAGATCGTTTTTCTGACCTTCCTCGTCATCCTGCCGCTGGTCTCGATCTCCGTTTACTTCGAGCGACGCATCTCGGCGGTGATCCAGGACCGCGTGGGGCCGAACCGCGTCGGTGTGCCGCTCACGCTCCTCGGTTTCAAGAAGGACTGGCAGCCCCTCGGCATCGGCGGCCTGGCCCAGGCGGTGGCAGACGGGCTGAAGTTCATCCTGAAGGAGGACTTCGTGCCCGCGCATGTGCGCAAGTTTTACTACTGGCTCGCCCCGTGCCTCACGATGGTGCCCGCGTTGCTGACCTGCTGCGTGATCCCCTTCGGAAGCGAGCTGGATCTGTCCTTCCTCGGCCTGACCGAGCCGGTCAAGCTGGTGATCGCCGACCTGAGCGTCGGGCCGCTCTTCACCTTCGCCATCGCCTCGATCGGCGTTTACGGCATCGTGCTGGCCGGTTGGGCGTCGAACTCGAAATATCCCTTCCTGGGCGGCGTGCGCGCGAGCGCGCAGATGATCTCGTATGAGATCTCGCTGGGCCTTTCGATCATCCCGGTGCTGATGATTTTCGGCGAGCTGAACCTGACGAAGATGTCCTCGTTCCAGGACGCCAACGGCTGGCTGCTGCTGCCTTTCTGGGGTGAAGGATTGAGCCTCTCGCGCTGGGTGCTGCTCATCCCGGTCTTCATCTCGTTCTGCATCTTCACCGTCTCCATGTTCGCGGAGACCAACCGCCTGCCCTTCGACCTCGCCGAGTGCGAGACGGAGCTCGTGGCCGGCTATCACACCGAATACAGCTCCATGAAGTTCGCGCTGTTCTTCCTCGGTGAATACGCGGCGATGATCATCGGCTCGGGGCTGGCGGTGACGCTCTTCCTCGGCGGCTGGAGCATCCCGTTCGGCCCCGTGCTCTCCAAGCTCACCGGGTTGCAGTTGCACCACATCGCCGGCGACACGCCGTGGTGGCTGGGGCTGCTGCACATCGGAACATTCTTCGCCAAGGTGTTTCTCTTCATCGTCTTCTTCATCGTCATCCGCTGGACGCTGCCGCGCTTCCGTTTCGACCAGCTCATGGCGCTGGGGTGGAAGGTGTTCTTCGAGCTCGCCCTCGCGAACGTGTTCCTCACCGCGTTGCTGCTGTGGCTGTGTCCGCTGAAATAAGGTGGTGTTGCGCATGGCCTCCGGGCAGCTCTGCGCGGACCCGGGTTGATGCCGCCTGAAATTGCATTGTCATTTTCGTCCGCCGGTGACTGAATAAGCCATGCCCGCCGCCAAAGCGCCCGCCAGCCTCCGCCGCCTCTTCAATGAGATCGGCACCGTCGATCACACCGGCATCGAGGAGCGTGTGGCGAAGTACACCACGCGCAGCATCAAGAAGAAGTCGAAGATCTTCGGCCTGCGTCTTGCCGTCTCGATGGTCGATCTGACCACGCTCGAAGGCAAGGACACGCCGGGAAAGGTCGCCTCGCTGTGCCAGAAGGCGCTTTGCCCGCACGACCAGGGGGACGTGCCGCCAACCGCCGCCGTGTGCGTCTATCCCGCGATGGTGAAACACGCGAAAAAGCATGTCGGCGGCACGAAGGTCAAAATCGCCTCGGTGGCGACAGCGTTCCCGTCAGGACAGGCGCCGCTGAAAACGCGGCTCGCCGAAGTCCATGCCGCCGTGAACGATGGCGCGGATGAAATCGACATGGTGATCAATCGTGGCGCGTTTCTCGCCGGTGAATTCGGTCTCATGCAGGATGAAATTGCCGCCGTGGTCGAAGCCTGCGGCAAGGCGACTCTCAAAGTCATTCTCGAAGTCAGCGAACTCGAAACCTACGACAACATCCGCGCCGCGAGCTTCCTGGCCATGCGTGTGATCCGCCCGAACGACTTCATCAAGACCAGCACGGGCAAAACATCATCGAACGCCACGCTGGGCAGCAACCAGGTCATGCTGGAGGCCATCCGTGATCATTTCCTCGTCACCGGCGTCCCCGTTGCCATGAAGCCCGCGGGCGGCATCCGCACTGCGAAGCAGGCGCTGCAGTTCCTCGTCGCCGTCAAAGAAACACTCGGTGATGAATGGCTGAACAACCGCCGCTACCGCTTCGGCGCGTCCGCTTTGCTGAATGATCTCGTCCGCCAGCTCGAAAAAGAACGCACGGGCGCCTACCAGGCCCCGTGGAATTTCAGCGAGGCCACCGGGGGGTATTGATGGTCTGCCGAAATTGCCTTGCCGATGCCGACCCCGGCATGGAATGAAGATCATGCAACCCGCGCCCATCCTTGGCATCGACCTCGGCACGACGAACTCGCTCGTCGGCGTGGTGGACAGCGGCTTTCCGATCCTGCTGGCGGATGAAAACGGCAGCCGCAGCACGCCGAGCGCCGTGCTTCATGGTGAAGATGACAAAGTGACAGTCGGAGCCGTGGCATTGCGGCAGCGGGCGCTTCATCCCACACGCACCGTCACTTCGGTGAAACGTCTCATCGGCCGCCGACCCGGAGAAGCCGGATGGGTGCCGCCTTATGTTCTGAGCGATTTGAAAACGACTCCAGTCGAGGTTTCGGCGGAAATTTTGAAGCATTTGAAGGCCGTCGCGGAGCGCGCACTGGAGCAGAGCGTGTCGAAAGCGGTCATCACGGTGCCCGCTTATTTCAACGACGCGCAACGCAACGCCACCAAGCAGGCGGGAGAGCTCGCCGGACTCGAAGTCGTGCGCATTTTGAGCGAGCCGACCGCCGCCGCGCTCGCTTACGGCCTCGACAAACTTTCCGAACATCAGAAGATCGCCGTCTATGACCTCGGTGGTGGCACGTTCGACATTTCCGTGCTCGAAATGCGCGATGGTGTCTTCCAGGTGCTCGCCACCGCCGGGGACACACAGCTTGGCGGTGATGATCTGGACCGCCTGCTGGCCCGGTTCATCGCGGAAAAAGTGAGTTTGCCACCGGATGACATTCGTGTGAGCGAGGGGGCCGAGGCGGTCAAAAAACGCCTCTCCAGTGATGAAACGGCCTCGTTCAACGGCCTGGAGATCACCCGTGCTGAACTCGAGAAGATCGCGAAACCCTGGATCGGGCGCACGCGCACGCACTGCCTGCGCGCTTTGAGCGACGCGGGCATCAAGGCGGAGCAGCTCGACGAGGTGATCCTCGTCGGCGGCAGCACGCGCATGCCGCTGGTGCGCGATCATGTGCGTGAAATCTTCGGACGCGAGCCGAACACCTCGCAGAACCCCGACGAGGCCATCGCGCTCGGCGCGACGATCCAGGCAGGCATCCTCGGCGGCAGCCTGCGCCAGGTGTTGCTGCTCGATGTCACGCCGCTTTCTCTCGGCATCGAAACCTTCGGCGGATTGATGAACATCATCATCCCGCGCAACACGACGATCCCCGCGAAGGCGGGCGAGATGTTCACCAATGCCGTCGCGAACCAGAGCAGCATGCTCATCCGCATCCTGCAAGGTGAACGTGAACTGGCGAAGGACAACTGGGAGCTCGGCCGCATCGAGGTTCCCTTCCCACCAGTCCCTAAAGGCGGCGCGCGAGTCGGCGTGCAGTTCAGACTCGACGCCAACGGCATTCTCCACGTCCTCGCGCGCGACACGGCCACGAGCACCGACACCACACTCGAAATTCGTGGCACCGCCGTCGATGTGGCTGACGAACGTGTGGAACAGATGATCGCGGAGAGCGTGGATTTCGCCTTCGAGGACATGAATGAACGTGTCTGGACCGAGACACGGCTCAAGGCGGAGGAGCTCCTGCCCGCTGTGGACCTGGCGCTTGCACAGCTCGGCAACACCATCGACGACGGCGAGAAATCCGAGGTGATCCGCCACGCCGCCGCAGTCAAAAATCTGCTCGATTCACCGGCTCACGATGCCAGGGCGCTCAAAGAAGCCACGCAACGGCTCGACGACGCCACCCAGGCGCTCGCCGTGATGCTGATTGACCGGGCGGTGGAGGAGTCCCTGTCACGCCGCGGACTGGTTTGATTTCAAAACGCCGGACGCCGGGCGGGATCAGCGCAACGCGCCGGTGCCGTTTTGCTTGAAATAATCGTCACGCATGCGGCGGAGCTCCTCAAGACGGGAGGAGATGGCGCTGTGCTCGCGCTCCTTCTCGACCTTCTGCTGACGGACGAAATGGTTGTTGCTGCCAAAGTTGCGCCAGGGGCCGGCGGGCACCTCGCTGACATCCACAAAGCGCCAGTCACAGCGGGACATGCTTTTAAGGCCGAGGTAGTCGCGGATGGAGGGGGAGATGTCGATGCCGGCGCCGTTGTTGCTGGTGTTCTTCGGGCGGGAGCTGCCGAAGACATACTCGTGGTCATCCGTGACAAAAGGGCCGCAGTCCTCCCACTGCGCGTAGCACACGCGGTTGCCGTGCCGGATGGCCACCCACTGGCCTTTGAGCACGGTGCGGCCGGAACGGCTGTAACGCTGCTTGAACCAGGGAATGACCCTGGACGCCTCGGGCTTGTGCGAATTGTAATCAATCACGTCGTTGTAAGGCAGCGCGACGTAGAAGGGATTTTGCTTGGGAGTGAAGCCCTCGGGGGTGAAAAAATCCGTGCGCTTGGTCGGGTCAGGATCATCATAGCCACCGAAATTTTCCATCCATTTGGTGTCCCAGGAACTCTTGTCGTTGGGCGTGGGATTGTTCTCCGTCGGCTCCTCGCCCACCCAGAACACGGTGGCGACGATGTCGAGCTTCCACGGATACCTGGCGTAACCAAGCTGGGGGACGCCGGGTCTGGCGGAGAGATGAATGTCGCGGGATTGCGGCCCGGACTTGGCGGACGGGGCATCCTGCTTTTTCAGCGCTGCAACGGCACCCGTGGCAGAAACGGAGGAGGCACCCTGGCCATGGGCCGACACCGCAGCAGCCAGCATGGCAGCAGCGTGCAGGCAGAAAAAACGTCCGGCAGGCATGGGGGTGATGTGTGCGGAACTCTAGCAGGCTCACGGAGCGAACTGCAATCTCTTATTCGTGGCGGGAGGCACGACCAGCCGCTTTAATCGAGATGAGACGGTGGCTCATCTTCCTTTCGCCAGCTTGTTGTACTTCTCGACGAGTTCGTTGAACTCACGGGTGCGGGTGTTCAATTTTTCTATCGCGGCATCGCGCTCGGCGGCCAGCTGCTTGAGCATGGCGTTCTGCTTTTCGAGGGCGCTGTTCTGGGCGGTGACGGCGGCGTTGTGATCCTTGATCGCGTCGGCGCCCTTGCCGAGCGCGAGCCGCGCGGCATCAAAACCGGCCTGGGCCTGCATGAGCTCGCGCATGTAGATGGCGATGGTGATGCCGCGGGCGGTCGAATCGGTGGAGAGGTCATTGTACTCACGCGTGACTTCGATGAGCTTTGCCTCGACCTCGGCGCGGAGCTCGGTCAGGCGGGCGATTTCCTTCTCGTACTCGCGCACTTTGCGCTCAGCCTCGATGCGCAGGGCGTTCTCCGCCTCCAGACGCCTCACGAGGTCGGCGATGTGGCCGCGCAGGCGCGCCTCGCGCTGCCATTGCACGACGGAGACGGCGCACAGGCCGAGCGAGATGAGGACGAGCAGCGTGGCAAGCAGGCGCTTCATGCGTCAGGGATGCGGCTTGGCGGCGCCGGCCGGTTTGACATTGAAGGCGACTTTGGTGAAGCCGACACGCTTCGCGGCGTCAAGCACCTTCACGAGGTCTGTGTACCGCGTGTTCACGTCGGCGCTGATGTACACGGGCGTGGCGGGATCCTTGCCGTAACGTTCGGCCAGCTTGCGGTCGAGTTCCGGCAAGGCGACCGATGCCTTGTCGAAAAACACGTCGCCGGCGGCATTGACGGCCAGGTTGATCATGTCGGGCTTGAAGTCGGACTGCGCGGAGGAGGCGACGGGCAGATTGACCTTGATCGTCTGCTGCTTCGTCATGGTGAGGCTGACCATCATGAAAGAGGCCAGCAGGAAGAACATCACGTCGATGAGCGGGATGATCTCCAGGCGGGTTTTGCGCTCGGGAAGCGGGGAGTGGATCTTCACGACGTGGTCAGGCCTTGGAGGTGACTTTGTCAAAACCGTGCTGCGCGGCGAGGATGAGCACGTTGTTCGCTGCGGCTTCGAGATCGAACTTCAGCGCGGCGAGGCGGCTGTGGAAGTAGTTCATGGGAACCAGCGTGCCGATGGCGATGCCCAGGCCGGCGGCGGTGGCGATGAGCGCCTCGCCAATGCCACCGGTGACCTTTTCCACGGCCAGTTCGCTGCTGCCAATGCTGGTGAAGCTGCCCATGATGCCGGTGACGGTGCCGAGCAGTCCGAGCAGGGGCGCGAGCGTGACGATGGTGTCCATCGCGCTCAAAAAGCGGCCCGCGTCACGCAGTTCCTGGCCGGCGGCGACTTCGAGCGCGCCCTGCATGCTGGTGTGGCGGTGATTGAGACCGTGATGGATCATGCGCACGACGGGATCACCGGATCCTGACGACTGCTGGATGGCCTTGGCGAGACCGCCCGCCTCCAGGGTGCTGTAAACCTCATCAAGCTGCCGCGGCGCGCGCCTGGCAATGAGCCGCAGCCACCAGAATGAACGCTCAATGAAAACGCAGATGGCGAAGACTGTGACGATGGCGATCGGCCACATGATGGGGCCGCCCTTGATGAACAAGTCAACGGCGACGTTGGCGAGTAACGGATGGTGCATTCGGGGGTGAGAGAGAAAAATGGATCAGCGCAGGCGGAAGGTGAGCGGCAGGGTGTAGCGATTCGCCGCTCCGCCGGGCCAGCGCCAGTTGCGGCGCACCCACGCGGACGCGTAGCTGTCCAAGGTGCTGTAGCCCGTGCTGCTGATCACACTGACACCTTCCACCGCGCCGGAAACACCAACGCTGATAGCCAGACGCACCGTCCCCTGCATGCCCCCGCTGCGTGCGAAGCTGGGATAGGGCGGCGAGGGAAACTTGCCACGGCCGCTGCCACGCGCAGCGCCCGTCCCCCCTGCGACGCCGCCTGCGGCTCCCACGGCGGGTTTGGCCGACGGCGTACCGCTGCTGCGCGCCACGCTCTGCGGGCGCGGGCGCGGCGTTGGCCGGGGCTTGGGTTTGACCACCGGATCGACGGGCTTCAATGCGTCCTGGATTGGTTGCGCGGTCGGAATGGCAAAGATGTCCTCCATCGTCATGGCCTCGGCGATTTCGGGCAAATCAACGCTTTCCGGCGGTGCTTCGACGGCCTCGGGGATCTCGACGGGCAGTTCAGGGGCGTCCTGGGCCACTGTCTCCTCCGCGTCGAGCGTTTGCAGTTCGGCCATCGAGGTCTCGACCATCGCGAGAGAGGAATCCGCCTCGTCTTCGAGCGTCTTGAGATGAATCGGCGGCAAATCGGCGGCAAACAGGCCGACAAGGCCCACTGCGAGGCACGAACCTGTGATCCCGACGAGCCACGACAATCCGACGAACGCCTGCAACTTGCTCTTGTGGCACCGCGTCACCAAGGGCTTGGACACCGCCTCGATTGGCTTCGCGCGTTCAAAGCCCATGTTGGGCATTGGTGGGGTGAGAGCGTGAATCATGGCGAGGGGCGGGAGGCGAATTAGGAACGCAAAAAACAGGCTGTCAATTTGCAATTGAGACTCTATCGCATTGCTTGTGTTTCATTGACCATCCTTTGCGTTTAAATGACGACTCTGTGGTTGGTCCCCCATGCTTTTTCTCATGCCGTCTGATTCGTCTTTGCCTCAACATTCGGTGGAGCTTGCCGCCCATGCCAAAACATGGATGAAACGGGGCATCGCGCTGCTTTCAGCGACAAACCAAGACGCGCTGCCAGAAGCGTTGCAGTGCTTTGATGAGGCGTTGCAACTGCGTCTGCAACTTCCGTTTGAGCAGAGCGCCTGGTTCCGCTGGCTGCTGACCGCGTGCTGGGCGAACCGTGGTGATGTGCTGACACGGCTGGGCGGGGAGCAGCATCTGCGTGAAGCCGTG
>JAEUHJ010000141.1 GCA_016795375.1 Verrucomicrobiaceae bacterium | reverse complement strand
GTCGCGCGTGACGCCATATTTCAGGCCGCGCAAACCGCCGGAATTCTCGGCCACGTTGCCGCCGATGGTGGAGATTTTCATCGAACCGGGGTCGGGCGGATAAAACAGCCCCGCCTTCGCGCAGGCGTCGTCGATCTCCTTGGTGATCACGCCGCTCTGTGCCCGCAGCGTGAGGTTTTTCTCATCGAGCTCGATGAGCTTGTCCATTTTCACGAGACAAATCACCAGACACCCCGCCAGTGGCACGCTGCCGCCACTCAGGCCGGTGCCGGAGCCGCGGGTGACGACCGCCACGTTCCCATCACGCGCCAGCTTCACACACGCGGCCACCTCGGCGGTGGTCAGCGGAAACACGACGGCGCCGGGGCGCTGCTTGAGCGCCGCCGTGCCGTCGAAGCTGTAGGGCACCAGATCCTCCTCGAAGGTCAGCACGCGCTCCGGCGTCAGGATTTTTTTCAGGGACTCGACAAAGCCGGCATCAATGGGGTTCACCGCGCCAATCTGGCGAGTTACCTGTGGAGCGTCAACGAAGCCTGTGATTGAATGACCGGTAATGTTGCCAGACCAGCCTCTCCGCTTCCTCCCCATCCACCAAAGCCGCGTCTGGGGCGGCCGGCGCATGGAGACGCTGCTCGGCCACACGCTGCCGGATCCAACAACACCCTTTGGCGAGGCGTGGGCCGTCTCCGACCGCCCTGAGGCGCAGAGTCTGACGCCGGATGGTCTGACATTGCATGAGTTGTGGACGAAACACCGCGCCAAGGTGTTTGGCGCGAATGCTCCCACATGCGCACGTTTCCCGCTGCTGATGAAAATCATCGACGCCTGCGACGACCTTTCCATCCAGGTGCATCCGCCGGCGGAGAAGGCCGCCGTCTTGAACGGGGAACCGAAGACGGAGATGTGGTTCATCGCCCAGGCTGATCCGGGCGCGAAGATTTACGCGGGCCTGAAGCCAGGCGTGACGCGCGCGGATTTTGAAAAGGCGCTGCAAAACGGCACGGTGGCCGACCTGGTGCATGTCATCACGCCACGCACGGGTGACTGCCTGTTCATCCCGAGCGGACGCGTGCATGCCATTGGCGCTGGATTGCTCATCTACGAGATCCAGCAGAACAGCGACACGACCTATCGCGTGTTCGACTGGAACCGCGCCGGCCTGGACGGCAAACCGCGCGCGCTGCATGTGCGAGAGTCGCTGCAAAGCATCGACTTCGACGATTTCGCGCCTCAGACACAGCGGATCGAGGCCGACGGCACGCTGGTGAGGTGCGCGCACTTCACGGTGAGGCTGTGCGATCATTCCAGAATCGCAGGCCAGCCGGGCGAATGCGTGACCCTGGCCGTGGTCGGCGGCGAAATCAGCGTCGGCGGGATGAACCTGAAGGCAGGCGACTTCGCGTTGGTTCCCGCATGTCTGGATGAGAAAGCACGCGAATTGAAGCCCCTGAAGATAGACAGTCAGTGGCTGGAAATCCGCATTCCAGCATGACTCACGCTCACTTCTTCGCCGCTTCCACAGGCTTGCTGGCTTTTTTGATTTCTCCGCTGATCTTTTCGACCTTCTTCGCTCCAACATCTTCCGGCGTGCTGGGTGCGGCGATGAATTTGGCTTTCTCAGCGTCCATCCGCGGCAGTTTGCCTTGAGGAACGACGACTGGGGCTGGCGCGACTTTTTTCTCCGGCACAGACTTGGCCGCAGCAGGATTCGATTCTTCCTTCCTGCCGCAGGAACTCAGCAACACGGCGGCGAGGGCGATGCAGGCGATGATTTTCATGAGCAGCGGATTAAGACGGAACGTCCGTGGGCGTCGAGTCCTTCGACCTGGCTGAAGGCGCGGACGACGGGCTCGGATTTGGCGCAGCTCGCGGCATCGAGGCGGATGATGCTGGTGCGGCGCTGGAACATGTCGGCGGTGATGCCGGGGAAGGATTTGCCGCTGCCACCAGTAGGCAGCGTGTGGCTGGGGCCGGCGAGAAAGTCTCCAACTGCAACCGGTGAGTGATTACCAAGGAAAATCGCGCCTGCGGTGCGGATGAGCGGCAGGATCATATCTTCGCGCGTGGTGATGAGCGAGAGGTGCTCCGGCGCGAAGTCGTTCACGAGCCGCGCGCCTTCCTCCAGGCTCGGCACGAGCATGCAGAACACGCCTTTTTCAAGAACTGGAGCGAACTGGGCCTGGCGGCTGAGTGTTTTCGACTGCGCTTCGACTTCAGCGACGACGGCGTCAAGCAACGCGGCATCATCCGTGAGGAATCCGGCCATGCTGTCCTTGCCATGCTCCGCCTGCGCGAGGATGTCGGCGGCGATGAAGGCGGCGTTGCCAGACTGGTCGGCGAGAATGAGCACCTCGCTGGGACCGGGCAGCAGGTCGATGGAAACGACGCCGAAGCACTGGCGCTTGGCCTCGACGACGTAACTGTTGCCAGGGCCGAAAATTTTCACGACGGGGCGGATCGTCTCCGTGCCGAAAGCCAGCGCGGCGATGGCCTGCGAGCCGCCGATTTTATAAACCTCGGTAGCTCCGGCGACTTTCAAGGCAGCAAGCAGGCCGGGATTGACGCTGCCGTCGCGCCCGCATGGGGTGCAGACGACGATTTCGGGCACGCCCGCCGCCGCCGCGATGGCGACGGTCATGAGCACGGTCGAAACCAGCGGCGCGGTGCCGCCGGGGACATAACAGCCGACACGTTCAAACGGATGAAACACCTCGCCGACTTCAGCTCCCTGCTCGTTCAGGCTGCTCCAACCCTGACGCAGGCTGCGTTTGGCGAAGGCAGTGACGTTGCGATGCGAGGCTTCGAGCGCGGAGCGCAGCGTGGCATCGGCGTTGTTCCATGCCGCGTCGATCTCGGCCTGCGGGACACGCAGTTGCTGCGGTGTGAGCTTGGCGCCGTCGAACTTCTCGACGAGTTCGAGCACGGCGGCGTCGCCTCGTTCACGCACGGCCTTGATCACGCCTGCGACGACTTCACGAACGGCATCGCTGGCCTCGGCACGGCGGTTGAGAGCTGTGATGGCGGCAGCGCGGCCTGGATCGTTGGGGCGGAGGACTTTCATGGAAGATCAGCAGT
The DNA here is from genome assembly GCA_016795375.1 of Verrucomicrobiaceae bacterium. Classification (GTDB taxonomy): domain Bacteria; phylum Verrucomicrobiota; class Verrucomicrobiia; order Verrucomicrobiales; family Verrucomicrobiaceae; genus Prosthecobacter. Next base: position 14,708 of record JAEUHJ010000141.1, on the reverse strand, counting down.
CAATGGGTCAGGAGGTCAAGGAGTCAAGAGTTCAGGCACCCGCTGAAAAAGAAAGCGGGCGCTGTCCGCGCCCGCCTGCGGGAGTCAATTTGAAATCAACGTCAGCAGCCAGGTTGTCCATTGGCCGTCCCACGGTGATGGCCTGATCACGGCACGACTTCGCCGGAACCGGTGTAAACCCATTTCTCAACCTTGCCATTCTTGATGCGGGCCTGGGCTTCGGTCTCGAACTTGCCGAACATGGTCTGCGTCTCGTATTTCACGTTCACGGTCCAATAGTCGTTGCCGTCGATTTTTTCCTGCGCCGGATCGCCCCAGGACTTGATGTTGTCCGGCTTGATCTCGGTCACCTCACCGGCCTTCATGCTGGCAAGCAGGAGCGGGTAGGAGCCATCGGCATCTTTGACAGGCTTGTCGTTGCTGCTGCCACTGCCGCCGCCTGCGGCGGGAGCCGGGGCATTCTTGGCGCGCTCGGCAGCGGCGAGACGGTATTCATGCGCCTTGCGCGCCTGATCGGTACGGACGACCTTGATATTCTCGTAGGCTTTGTTGAAAACTTCCTTGAAGTCGGTGTCATCCATCGCGACCAGGCCGCGCATGGCGGAACCGGCGGATGCGCCGACAACGAGATCCGTCCCCTGCTGGCCCATGACGTAAATTTTGGCCCCTGTCTTAAAGTTGGAGGCCGCAGTGGCCTTCCCCATCGCCATTTTGATCTCCAGATCCTTCTTCAGCGTGACTTGCGGAGGGTTTTTCGGGTTAAAAAATCCAGATGGAATCGCAGCCCAGTTCTTCGTGAGTTCCTCCACAGGCGGGAATACGGGGGCCACAAAGGCATTCGGGTCAACAGGCGGCGGCTCAGGCGCTTTCGGCATTTCCGGCTTCGGCTCGGGCTTGGGTTCCATTTTGGGCTCGGGCTTGGGTTCCTCCATCACGACCTTCGGCTCCTCTTTGACGACAGGCTTCGGCGCTTCGACGACAACGACTTCCTTCTTCGGCTCCTCCTTCTTCGGCACATGCTTGGTGAATTTCATGGCGTCGGCGAAGGTCGGATACACATACTCATAGGAGACGTAACCGACGGCGATCGCGAGAATGATGACGATAAGCGGTTTCATGGCTGGAATGGCTGGGGGTGCTGTCGGCAATCTGCGCTTTGCCGCCGTCCATGCAACGGTCTTTGTCGCCCTTTTCTTGGGCTTGAAGTCCCCCGCTCCACGCGGCAACTAGGCCGATGCCCGAAGACGTGATCCGTGTGCGTGGCGCGCGGCAGCACAACCTCCAGAACATCGATGTGGACATCCCGCGTCACAAGCTCGTGGTGCTCACCGGCGTGAGCGGCAGCGGGAAGTCGTCGCTGGCGTTCGACACGCTTTTCGCGGAGGGCCAGCGGCGCTATGTGCAGAGCCTGTCGGCCTATGCGCGGCAGTTTCTGGACCAGATGCAGAAGCCGGAGGTGGATTTCATCGAAGGGCTGTCGCCCGCAGTCGCCATCGAGCAGGCGCACTCAAATCCGAATCCGCGCAGCACCATCGCCACGGTGACGGAAATCTACGACTACCTGCGCGTGCTCTACGCCGTGGCCGGCCAGCCACACGATCCGCAGACGGGCGAGAAACTCATGCGCAGCACGCCGCCGGAGATCGCGGACAAGGTGCTGGCTCTGGGCGAAGGCACGCGCGTCGTCGTTTTGTCGCCACAGACGAAGGCGAACGGCACGACGACACGCGCGCTGTTTGAGAAACTCAAACGCCAGGGCTTCGTGCGCGTGCGCCTGAACGGCGAGGTTGTGGAGATTGACGACTCGCTCAAACCGGCGGCCAACAGTCAGCACCGTGTGGAAATCGTGATCGACCGCCTCGTCTTGCGCGCGGATTCGCGCCAGCGGCTCATGGAGGCCATCGAAAGCGCGCTGCACTGGAACGAACGCGAGGTGCAATTCCTCGTGAACCTCGACGGCAGCGATGAAATCCTCAGCTACACCACGGAGTTCGCGAATCCGCGCACCGGATATGTGATTGAGCGCCTGACGCCGCAGCATTTCTCCTTCAACACGCACCTCGGCGCCTGCCCCGCCTGCGAAGGCACCGGCACGACCTTGACGCCGGATGCGACGCTACTGGTGCCGGACGAGTCCAAATCACTCGCCAAAGGCGCGATCAAGGCGTGGTGGGCGAAGCATCCAAAGCTGCGCGTCGTCTTCAACCGCGGCATCGAGGCGCTGGCACAGCATTTCGAGGTGTCGATGGACACACCGTTCAAGTCACTACCGCAGGCTTTCAAGGACGCGCTGTTCAACGGTACCGGTGACGTGCTCATCAACACCGGCTGGAAAAAGTCCGATGCGAAACGCAGCGTGGCGAAGCCGTTCGAGGGCCTGTTGCACGAGGTTCGCCGTCTCTACGACAATGCCGAGAGCGAGATGTTGCGCGCAAATCTCACACGGCTCATGAATCCGCAGCCGTGCGTGAAATGTGAAGGCAAACGCCTCAAACCGCAGTCGCTGGCAGTCAGACTCGCGGCGGGAACGAACGAGCTGAACATCCACGAATTCACTTCGCTGCAAATCCGCGAAGCGTTGGGATGGATGCGCGATCTGGAAGTCACCGAGCAGCAAAAGGCTTATGTCGGTGAATTGCAGCGGGAGATTGTGAAGCGGATCGAGTTCCTGGAGCAGGTCGGGCTCGGTTATCTCGCACTCAATCGCGAGAGCGGCACATTGTCTGGCGGTGAGATGCAGCGCATCCGGCTCGCCTCACAAATCGGCGCGGGACTGGCCGGTGTGCTCTATGTTTTGGACGAGCCGAGCATTGGGCTGCATCCCGCAGACAACGAGAGGCTCATCAAAACACTCCTGCGTTTGCGCGATCTCGGCAACACCGTGCTCGTGGTCGAACACGACGAAGCCACGATGCGTGCCGCCGACCACATCATCGAACTCGGCCCCGCCGCGGGCGTGCATGGCGGGAAACTCATCGCGCAAGGCACACCCGATCAAATCGCCGCCGATGCCAGTTCGATCACCGGCGGCTACTTGAGCGGCAAAATACGCATCCAGGCCACTGCATTGCCACAAACGCTGCTGACAGAACCCCGCGAACCGCGAACTGAGAACAGCCTGACCATTCACAACGCCACCGTGCACAATTTGCGCAACGTCACCGCCGCTTTCCCGCTTGGCAGCTTCACCTGTGTCACCGGACCGTCCGGCAGCGGCAAATCGACCTTGGTCGATGACATTTTGATGCGGGCGCTGCGGCGGCACTTTTACGACGCCAAGGACATTCCCGGCGCGCACGAGAGCATCACCGGCCTCGAACACCTCGACAAGGTCGTCGTCATCGACCAATCGCCCATCGGTCGCAGTCCACGTTCGAATCCGGCGACTTACACCGGCGCGTTCGGACCGATCCGCGAGCTGTTCGCGCAGCTTCCGCTCGCACGCGTACGCGGATACGACGCTGGACGCTTCAGCTTCAACACGCCCGGCGGCCGTTGTGAAAAATGCGAAGGCGACGGTTCGATCAAGATCGACATGCACTTCCTTGCCGATGTTTACGTCACCTGCGAGGCCTGCAAAGGCCGCCGTTACGGCGCGGAAACGCTCGAAGTGACCTTCAAAGGCAAAAACATCGCCGACGTGCTCGAAATGACCGTCAGCGAAGCCGCGCGATTCTTTGACAAGAACAACGCCATCGCGTCGAAACTGCGCACGCTGGAGGACACGGGCCTCGGTTACGTCAAACTCGGCCAGAGCGGCGCCTCGCTCTCCGGCGGCGAGGCTCAGCGTGTCAAACTGAGCACCGAACTCGCGAAACGCAGCACCGGCCGCACACTTTACGTCCTCGACGAACCCACCACCGGCCTGCACAGCGCCGACATCCAGACCTTGCTCGGCGTCCTGCTGCGCCTGCGTGACGCAGGCAACACGCTCATCGTGATCGAGCATCATCTCGACGTCATCCGCTGCGCCGACTGGATCATCGACCTCGGCCCCGGCGGCGGCACCGAAGGCGGCCACATCGTCGCGGCGGGAACGTCCAAACAAATTGCGCAGAACGAAGAGAGCGCGACTGGCAGGTTTCTACGCGTGGACGCACATCTGCATCACAGCTCATGAACAACGACGCAAACCACCGCCTCGCGGCCCATGTGAAGGGTATCTCAAAAAGTTTCGGAGACGGCGGCTCACGCCTGCAGGTATTGAAGGAAATCGACCTCGATGTGCGCCGTGGCGACATCACGATGCTGGTCGGGCCTTCCGGCTGCGGCAAGACGACGCTCATCAGCATCATCGCAGGCACGTTGAAAGCGGATGAAGGCGGGCTGGAGGTGCTCGGGCATGATCTGAACAAGATGACCACGGCGGCGATCACGCAATTCCGTGCGCGGCATATCGGTTTCATCTTCCAGTCCTTCAATCTGATCCCGACACTGACCTGCGCGGAAAACGTGAGCGTGCCGTTGCTGATTCAGGGCGTGTCAGCATCCAAGGCAGAAAAACGTGCCAAGGAAGTGCTCGCGCAAGTCGGATTGGCCGATCGTTTCAAACATCGCCCTTCGCAGCTTTCCGGCGGCCAGCAGCAACGTGTCGCCATCGCGCGTGCGTTGGTGCATGAACCGCATCTGATCATCTGCGATGAACCCACCGCTGCACTCGATGCAAAGAACGGCCATGTGGTGATGGAGCTGTTCGAAAACGTGGCGCGTGGCAAGGAGCGCGCGGTTTTGATCGTCACGCACGACAACCGCATCTTCCACCACGCCAACCGCATCGCGAGCATGGATGACGGGCGTGTCGTGGAGGTGCATGATGTGGACGCTGATCATCCGCCGCCGGAGCATTTGAAGCATGTGGAGCGCCTCTGACGCGCCGCGCCCGCTGAGTTTCGCATACATGACGCCTACTTGCGCGATGTCCAAAAACGTTTCAGCACCAGCGCGGAAGCTGCGGCGAGGATGATCGCCGCCACGATCCGCCAACCGGTCTTCACCGGTGATTCCTGGTGTGCCGCCTCAATTTTCACCGTCTGTGGCAGCAGGTCGGCGATCTCGCTCAACTCTGGCAGCTTCTGACCCGGCGTCGCCTGCTCCTTCACCAGCTTCTTCCAGTCCACCGCCATGACGAGGTCCACACCAGGATTCTGCTCTTTCACCTGGCACGAGCAGGAACCGATCAAAAATTGCGCCGCGCTGTCGATGGTCTCCACCTGGATGCCCTTGCCCACCAGCGCGTAAAGCACCCGCCCCTGGCCGAAAACTGGAAAGACCATCGGCTCGTTGAGCGAGCGCAGGTCCTCCTCACTCGCCAGCAACATCGCCACGAAGGCGCTTTCCGCCGGATCATCACGTCTCACCTTCAAAGTGGAGAAAGAGAGGCGCAAACCGTCACCAGGAATCGAGACAAGCCCGTTCTTGATGTCTTGCTGGTCGAGCTTCGGCAGTTCCATCACCCCCGCGAGATAAGCGAGCCGTTCATCGAGAAACTTCGCCGCCTCGGCATCCTTTTTGGCATCACCGCTCTCCAGAAGCACCCACACGGCACTCTCACCATTCCCGATCCGCTCCGTGATCTCCTTTCGTGCCGGGGAATCAGCCAGCACCTTCGCATTTGCCTCTGAGTAGTCGGCCGACCAGATGATCTCGCCGTTGCCCATCGACCGGGGATGCCGCAGCTCGATCTTCGTCGTCTCCCCTTCCTGGATGCTGAAGTTTCCAACCAGCTTCGTCCCCTTCGGAATGGTCACCTGGTACGCATCCGCCTCCCAATGCTCCAGCGCATAACGGAACACCGGCACGGAGCAGGCGGACGCGGATGTGACGGCAAGGAGGAAGGCTAGAGTGCGAATCATGAGATGGCACAATACGCCGCGTTTTGGATGAATTCGCGTCGCGTCAGACGTTTTGAACCAACCATGCGCCCGTTCCTGCTCTCCCTCCTCCTTGCCACGGCTGCTTCCGCCGAATGGCCCACCTATTTACACGATGCCTCGCGCGTCGGGGCCACCGGAGAGAGCCTGCCGTCCACGCTGAAGCCGGCCTGGACATTTTCATCGCCCACGGCACCACAGTTGGCCTGGGCCGGTGAAGACGGGCGCTTGTTCGAGGGGCGGGAGCTGCTCAATCGCATCCGCTTTGATGACGTGTTTCATGTGGCGATCAGCAAAGGCCACGTCTTCTTCGGTTCGTCGGTGGATGGGCGGGTCATGTGCCGCGAGCTGGCCTCGGGCAAGGAGGTGTGGTCGTTTTTCACGAATGCGCCGGTGCGGCTCGCGCCGATGATCGCGGAGGGGAAGGTGTATGTCGGCTCGGATGACGGCTACGCGTATTGCCTCGACGCGGCGAGCGGCAAGGTGGTGTGGAAACTGCGCGCGGGGCCGCATGACGAGCGCATCCTCGCTCGCGGGCGCATGGTGTCGCGCTGGCCGGTGCGCACGGGCGTTTTGGTGGATGGCGACATCGCGTATTTCGGCGCGGGCGTGTTTCCGCATGAGAAGGTCTATCTGTATGCCGTCGAAGCCGCGACGGGGAAGGTGATCTGGAAGAATGATGCCATTTCAGAGAAGGACGCGGGTCGGAATGACCTCTCGCCGCAGGGTTATCTGCTCGCGACGAAGGACATTCTCTTTGTGCCGTCGGGGCGATCGCTGGCGGCGTCGTTTGATCGAAAGACAGGCGAGTACATCGCCAAACCGGAGCCGGGCTGGCGCGGTGACGCGGGCGGGCAGATCGGCGGCACGCAGGCTTTCCTCGCGGATGATCAAATCTACGCGGTGGGCGAGCATCACATCCTCGCGCTCGATCAGCAGAAGCAGAAAAGCGGCTTCGGATGGTTCGCGGGCACGCAGATGACGCTCGCGGGCGACATGGGCTTCATGGCGAACGGCTCCAAAATCACCGCCATCGACCGCATCAAGCACGCCGAGGGCACGCGCATCCGTCACGCGCATGAGATGGCCATCGCGAAGATCAGTTCTGAGCTGAAAAAACATCCCGCGCTGGCCGAGGCGAAGAAACTGCAAGCAGCGGAGTCCGCGGCGAGGAAGGTGAAGGATGATCCGGCGGCGTTTGCGAAGGCGCAGACCGAGCTGGCGGTCGTCGCGGCGAAATACGAGCCGCTGCGTGCTCAATACAAGGCAAAGCAGAACGAAAGTGCGCGACACAAGGCCGAGCTGGCAAAGGTGGAAGATGTGGGCGTGCGCTGGACGCTCGATTCGCCGCATCAATCGGCGTTGATCCTCGCGGGCAAGCATTTGATCGCCGGTGGCAAGGACGAGGTGATCGTGATCGACACCGAAAAAGGTCAAATCACCGCGAAACTGCCCGTCGAAGGCGAAGCACGCGGTTTGGCCGTTTCCGATGGTCATCTCGTCGTCAGCACGACAAAAGGTCGCGTGCATGTGTTTGGTGAAAAAGACGGCTCACCGACGCTGGCGTCCTCGAATTTCATTTCGAGCAAGGGTGAAGAGGCGAAGGCCATCTTGAAGCAAACCGGCATCAAAAAGGGCTTCTGCCTCGTTTTGGGCGATGATGGCTCGCTGGCGTATGAATTGGCGAAACAGAGCGAGCTCGTTGTTTTCGGTGTGAACTCGGATGAGGCCAAAGTGGCCGCTGGAAGGCAAAATTTGCTCCAAACCGGCCTCTATGGCTCTCGCATCACCCTCGATCATCTCGATCTGGCGATGATTCCATATTCGAGCTACTTCGCGAACCTCATCGTCGGTGAGCCGAGTGGCTTGCCGAAGGATGTGGCGCGGCATTTGAAGCCGATTGGCGGGAAGTTCTGCTTTGCGGCGAATGCGAAGAGCGATGCGTGGCTCGAGGAGACGAAGTTGCGCGAGGAAAAGGCAACGATCGCGAAAGCGGATGGCTGGACAGTGCTCACGCGGGCGACTTTGCCAGGTTCGAGCTCGTGGTCGCATCAGTATGGCAACGCGGCGAACACCTCGAGCACCGACGACCAGCGCATCAAAGGCGGCCTGAGCGTGCTGTGGTATGGCGATCCCGGTCCGGGGCAGGTGGTGAACCGCCACGATGGCGCGGTGGGGCCGATTTCGACCAACGGACGCCTCTTTGTGCAGGGCAATGACAGTGTGATGGCCTACGACGCCTACAACGGCCAGTTTCTGTGGGAGACGAAGAACCCCGGTGCGATGCGCACGGGTGTGTACAACGCCCGCGAGCCCGGCAACATGGCCGCGAGCGACGATCATCTCTTCATGCTGCTCGGCGACGAGTGCGTGCAGTTTGACGCGGCGACGGGCGCGATCACGCGCACGCTGAAAATCCCCGGCGCAGGCACGAAGAAGGGCCTGGAGTGGGGCTACATCGCCTACGCGGATGGCTTGCTCTACGGCACTGAGACGGAGCGCGTTGAAAAGGCCAGCGAGGTCGCGCGTCGCGGCAAAAGCGCCTCCATTTCCACAGATAGCATCTTTGCGTATGATGTGAAGACCGGTGCGCTGGCGTGGACTTATCAGGGGAAGCACATCGCGCATCAAACTGTGGCGATTGGCGATGGCAGCGTGTATTTCATCGACGCCTCGCTCACGCCGAAGCAGCGTAACTTGATGCTCAAGGAGGACAAGACAGCTCTGGCGAAGCTCACCGGCAAAGAACGTGAACTCGCGGAGGATCGCGTGAAGAACAACGACATGCGGATGGCCGTGGCCGTGGATGCGAAGACCGGCAAACAACTGTGGGCGAAGCCGGTGGATGTGACGGATTGCAGCGAGATCGGCATCGGCGGCGGTGCTTTGACGCTGATGTACCAAAATGGGCATCTCGTGCTCGGCGGTGCGAATGCGAACGGGCACTACTGGGAGCAGTTTTTGAGCGGTGAGTTCAAACGCCGCCGTCTCGTCGTGCTGAACGCGGCAAAGGGCGACAAGGTGTGGGCGAAGGACGGTAATTACCGGCATCGCCCCGTCGTGGTGGATGATGAAATCATCGCGGAGCCGTGGAGCTACGATCTTTACACGGGCAAACAGAAGACGCGGCAGCACCCGATCACCGGCGAGGAGACAGCATGGATGTTTGCGCGGCCTGGGCATCACTGCGGAGCGATCTCGGCGACGCCGGGCATGATGTTCTTCCGCTCGAAGTTCACTGCGTTTTATGACCGGGACACGGACAGCGGCACGGAGCACTTCGCGGGGCATCGGCTGGGCTGCTGGATCAATACGATCCCCGCCAACGGCCTCGTCATGATCCCGGAGGCCAGCGCCGGCTGCGTGTGCCTCTTCTCCATCGCCAGCACCATCGTCTTCGAGCCGCGCGAGGACCGCATGAACTGGGGCGTGTACAGCGCCGATGGCGTGACGCTGCCGGTGCGGCACATGGCGCTGAATCTCGGTGCGCCCGGAGACCGACGTGATGCGCACGGGAAGCTCTGGCTGGGCTACCCGCGGCCTGCGAGCCGTGCGGGTATCGATCTGCCGCTGGATTTGAAGCCGCAGTATATGAAAGGCGGCGGTGCGTATGCCTACAACACGGAGAGCTTCACCATCACCGGTCACGACACGCCGTGGATTTTCGCCAGCGGCCTGCGCGGTCTCACGAGGCTGGAAATTCCGGTGCAGGCGAAAAATGACGCGCCGGCGACTTTCACGGTGAAGCTGATGTTTGCCCCGCAGGAGGGAGATAAAGCGGGTGATCGCGTCTTTGACGTGAAACTCGGCGACAAGGTGGTTTTGAAGGCCTTCGACCCCGCCGCGCGAAAAGGCGCCTTGGTCGAAGTATTCGAGAAAGTGCCTGCGGGTGAGATTTTGACCCTCGAACTCATCCAGGCGAAGGGTGAACCGATCCTCAACGGCATCGAACTGTTGCGCACAAACGCGAAGGAGATCACCCAGGGCGTGGCGGTGCGCTGAAGCGGGCACTCCCGCGAAAAAAGAAAGGCCAGGCGGCATTCACCACCTGGCCTTCAAATTTGGAAATGGTGACGGGAGCTTACTCCGCGTTTTCCTCGACATAGCGGACGACGTCGCCCACGGACTGAAGTTTTTCAGCCTCCTCGTCGGGGACGTCGATGCCGAACTCCTCCTCGAAGGCCATCACCAGCTCGACGGTGTCGAGGGAGTCGGCTCCAAGGTCTTCGATGAACTTGGCCTCGGGGGTGACCTGTTCGGGGTTCACGCCAAGCTGTTCAACGATGATGTCTCTGACTTTTTCTGTGATGTTTTCTGCCATAAGAGGGGGTGGGTAAGTGCGGCGGAGGTTTAGCGGCTGCCTCTGTTTTGGCAAGGGGAAAATCCGCCTTTTTTCAAGAGATGTTGAGCATCGTCATCTTCCAGTTTCCTCAGTGGCGGCCGCATCGGCGGCAGGCTCGCTGATTTTTTCGACCAGCTCTCCGCTGAAGCAGCCCAGAAGCCGCTCGAGAACCTTGTCCGCACCGCCGAATTTCAGGTCGTCGATCACCGCCCGTTTTTCAACGCCATCGGACTTGTGCCAGACATACGCCAGCCCTTTGTGCTCCCACTTGCGCTTGTCCACGCGAAACACGTCGGAGTAGGAAATCTTCACGCCTTCCGGTGTCACCCAGTGGTCAGACCCGCCACGAAGCAGCTTGCCACGATTTCTGAGCAGGATGACCACTGCGATGAGCGCTGCCCCCATGCAGCCGTAGGCGAACCAGAACTGCTCGTCGATCTCGCGCTGGCTGTAGAGCTTCGGCTCCTCCTCCCAGCCGTTTTGCGCGGCATAGCTCACCCAGCGCGGCGGCTCGCCTTCCTGCCCGGTGGGAAGTCCCCTGCCCCTTGCTTCCGCGATCCATTGTTCCAGCCGCCCTTCTTTTTTCGCCGTGTCAAAAGAAGGCAGAAACTCGGCGGCGAACCACTCCTTCTTCCTCGCCACCTCGACCGACCGCGGATAGCCGCGCACGCCGTCGTAAAGAAACACCAGGCCAAACACAAGCAGCAGGCCGGCCAGCATGCCCATGCGACGGAAATACCAGCTTGTGACACGGCAGATGATGGGCCCGGCGGAGGCGGGAGGGGATGATTCCATGAGGATGGAATCAATCGCAGCAGGCTTCCCGTGCAACCCGGGATTTCGCATGACAAATCACGCGCGAATTTGCAACGCGCCCGTGCTTCCAATGTGCCGGATGCCGCGTATGAGAAGGCAGACCCAGTCCAATCCCCATGTTCATCGACCCCCTCTATCTCCTGCTCTTCATCGGCACGATGGCGCTGTCAATCTTCGCCTCGTGGCGCGTCAAAGGCGCGTATGCGCGGTATTCCCAGGTTCCGGCCAGCTCCGGGATGTCTGGTGCGCAGATCGCGCAGCGCATTCTCGACCTCAACGGCATCCATGACGTCAGCGTGCGTTCCACACAGGGGTTGCTGAGCGACCATTACGACCCGTCCAGCAAAACGCTGGTGCTCTGCGAGGAAAACTACCACGGCACAAACGTGGCCGCGCTCGGCGTGGCGGCACACGAGGCCGGGCACGCCATCCAGCACCAGCAGCTTTATGCTCCGCTCCAGTGGCGCATGGCGGCGGTGGGCATCACCACCATCGTCGGCAACATCATCCCCTTCGTCGGCATGGGGCTGCTCTACATCGCGCCAAAGATCGCCATCCCGGTGCTGGCGCTCTGCTTTGGTGTGGTGATGATCTTCCAGCTCATCACGCTGCCCGTGGAGTTTGACGCCACGGCCCGGGCAAAGCACATCCTGGCGCACACCGGCGCCATCGCCCCCGGCGCGGAAACAACCGCCATGAGCAAGGTGCTCGACGCCGCCGCGCTGACCTACGTCGCCGCCTTCATCAGCGCGCTCGGCACCTTCCTCTACTATGTCATGCACATGCTCGGCGGGCGGAACAACGAGGAATAACCGGCGGCGTCCGAACAATTCAGCACGACGCGGCGTATGAGTTTCATGCGCCGCGTTCTTTTTGCCTTCGCCCTGACAATGCCATCCCTGGTGGCTGCCGACGTCCCGCCGATCCGTGGCCTGAGCCGCACGAACCTGCTGGAATACAAAGCAGCCGACGGCGCGAAGAAGATCGCACAAACCACCTTGGAATGGGAAAACCGGCGCAAAGAGGCACTGGCCGGCTTCCAGCAGGTCGCAGGCCCCCTTCCCGGCCCGGAGATGCGCTGCGCCCTCGATCCGCAAGTGACCGAGGAGGCCGACTGCGGCAGTTATGTGCGGCGTTTGATCACCTACGCCTCGCAACCAGGTGGCAGGGTGCCCGCCTATCTCTGCATTCCCAAGGCGGCGCTCGCCGGAGCAAAAGCTCCCGCCGTGCTGTGCCTGCATCCCACCGAAAACACCATCGGCCACAAGGTCGTCGTCGGCCTCGGCGGCAAGGCGCATCGTCAGTATGCCGCTGAACTCGCCGAGCGTGGTTTTGTCACGCTCGCGCCGAGTTATCCTTTGCTGGCTGCCTACCAGCCGGATTTGAAAGCCCTGAAGATGCCCGGCGGCACGATGAAGGCCATCTGGGACAACATGCGCGGACTCGACTACCTCGAATCACTGCCGTTTGTGGAGACCTCGCACGGATTCGCCGCCATCGGCCACTCCCTCGGCGGTCACAACTCGATCTACACCGCCGCGTTCGACGGGCGCATCAAGGTCATCGTCTCCAGTTGCGGTTTCGACTCTTTCCTCGACTACTACGGCGGGAACCTCAAAGGCTGGAGTCAGGAGCGCTACATGCCGAAAATGGGTGATTACCTCGGCAGGGCGCAGGAGGTGCCCTTCGACTTTTACGAGCTCATCGCCTGCCTCGCCCCGCGCCACGTCTATGTGAACGCGCCGCTGCGTGACGCGAACTTCCGCTGGCAGAGCGTGGACCGCATCGCGGACGCAGCTCTGCCATTGTTCAGACTGCACCAGGCGGAGTCGCACCTGCAGATCGCCCACCCCGACTCCGACCACGATTTCCCCGACACCGAGCGCTTTGCCAGCTACGAGCTGATCAGCCGCGTTTTGCGGCCAGCTCGATGAGCTGCGCCAGTCGAGGACACAGCAGCGCGTGGGAAAACTCCGCGCCGAGTTTTTGTGCTGCCTCGTTCATCGGCCTGGTACCGAGCGCCACCGCCGCCCGGATCTGCCCCGCTATCTCGCACGCATCGCCATTGCGTGCCACGCGGCCATGCGCTGGATCATTCAAACGCCGTGCCAGGTCGGCTCCATGACTCTGCTCCGGGCCGACAAAGAGGAACGGAATGCCCAGCGTGAGGATGTTGTAGATTTTGCACGGATGCACGATGCCCACAAATGGATCACCCATCACGACGAGGTGCAGATCTGCGGACGAAAGCGATCCTGAGAGTTTCTCCATCGGCTGGTAGGGCAGACAGGTGATGTTGGGCAACGACATCTGTTTCGCAAAACCCTGCACCTTCCTGAACTCGCTGCCACCCCCGACAAACAGGAAATGAACCCGCTCCTCCGCCTTTAATTCATCCGTGGCCGCCAGCACCGCATCCAGCGGATGACAGGGGCTGTGATTGCCGGAGTACATCACCACGAACTTGCCCTTGAGCCCGTGTTCCGCCCGGAACGCATCGCGTGCAGCCGCATCGTAACCAACCGCCTGGTCATGCGACCACGGCGCGTCCGTATGAATCACCTCGGCACGAACGCCTTTGGCCTTCAAGCGGTCCGCCATGAAACGATCCAGCGCAATGATGCGGGAGGCGCGGCGGAAGCTCCAGTTCTGCATGAATGTCAGCACACGCTCCACCATGCCGCCCGCCTTGAGCCATCCGGCGGCCACGGCCTCATCCGGATTCAAATCCATCACCCAAGGCACCACGGCCCCGCCTTTGAGTTTTGCCGCGATCGTGCCGAGTGTGGAAATCAGCGGCGGCGAGGTCAGGCACACCGTGACATCCTGCCGTGGCAAAAAGAAGAGAATGCGTGCCGCGTTCCCCCAGAAGACGGCAAAATCAACGAGGCGCCGCCATTTCGCCTTCTTGCCGAGGCCGGGCGTCCAGATGCGCCGGATGTCGATCCCGCGCCAGCTTTCGCGCACGGGATAGCGGACGCCGGGATCATCGTAACCGCGCGACGAGGCCACCACCGTGACCTGCTGTCCACGTTTCACCAGTTCCAATGCCAGGTCCGCCAGATGCTGCGCCGTGGCGACATGATCTGGATGGAAACACTGGTTGAGGAGCAAAATTTTCATCCTGATTTTCAAGAGCGCAGCCGACCGCCCTCCAATTCCTCCAGAAATGCCTGGTAAGTCCGCCGAAGACCGTCCTTCAGCGGAATGCGCGCGCACCAGCCGAGCGAATTGATGAGAGACGTGTCCAGGAGCTTGCGCGGCGTGCCGTCGGGTTTGGATTCATCCCAGATGATGCGACCTGAATAGCCCACCACAGAAGCCACCAGTTCGACCAGTTCCCGGATGGTCACATCCGAGCCGGAACCCACGTTGACGAGATCAGGAGGGTCGTCAGCCTGCAAAAGAAACGCGCAGGCGTCCGCCAGGTCGTCCACATGCATGAACTCACGGCGCGGCGTGCCGGTCCCCCACGCCTTCACCTCATCCAATCCGTCCACCTTTGCCTCATGGAAGCGCCTGATCAAAGCGGGCATCACATGCGAGTTCCGCAGATGGTAGTTGTCGCCAGGCCCGTACAGGTTGGTCGGCATGGCTGAGTGGAAAACAACTCCGTATTGCCTGCGGTAATACTCCGCCAGCTTCACCCCGGCAATTTTGGCGACTGCGTAGGCCTCATT
>JAEUHJ010000048.1 GCA_016795375.1 Verrucomicrobiaceae bacterium | reverse complement strand
CTGGCTCGAGCGCGAAAAGCGCAAACGTAAAACCGTCGAAAAGTACGCAAAGCTTCGCGCTGAACTGAAAGCGAAGGGCGACTTCGTCGGTCTTTCCCTCCTTCCCCGTGACGCAAGTCCGACGCGCCTCACCAACCGCTGCCGTGTCTCCGGCCGCCGCCGCGCCTACATCCGCCGCTTCCAGATGTCGCGCATGACTTTCCGCGAACTCGCCTCCCAGGGCATGATTCCTGGCGTGACGAAGTCGAGCTGGTAATCCCATCGTCCGAACGGCGGCTCAGCGCGTTTTGCTGGCCGCCTGGAGAGGCGGCGCAGTGATCACCCTTCATGCCTACCTACTCCTACATCGCGGAAGATCCCGAAAAGGGCTGTCCTGCCTGCCGCAGAGGTTTTGACCTGCGCCGCCCCATGAGCAGGCCCGCGCTGGAAATCTGTCCGCTGTGCAAACAGCCGGTCAAAAAGCTCATCTCCGGCTTCTCCACGCCGAAGCTCACCAAACCCCTTTCTGTTTCCGACGCCAAAGCCGCCGGCTTCACCATCCTCGAAAAACGCTGCGATGGGAATTACGAGAAGCTGTGAATGACTGATCGCGTCGCCGCATGACTCCTCTGCTCGCCAACGCCGCCGCTGAACTCGCCCGTGAATGGCATCCGGACGCCTCCCACCACTTCTGGCGCGTGGTCATCATCCTCGCCATCGTGCTGCTGAACGCCTTCTTCGTCGCGGCGGAGTTTGCCATCGTCAAAGTGCGCGACAGCCAGATGCAGGCCGCCATCGAGGACGGTGTACGTGGCGCTGACTTCGCCCGCAAAGTCACCCGCAATCTCGACGCCTACCTCTCCGCGGGGCAGCTCGGCATCACGCTCACCAGCATCGCCCTCGGCATTTTCGGAGAACCCTACGTTTCCATCGTCATCCAGCCGCTGCTTTTCAAAATCGGCGTCACAAGCGAGGCGGCGGTGAGATGGTGCTCCATCCTTGCCGCCTACGGCCTCGTCACCTACCTGCATGTCGTCTTTGGCGAGCAGGCGCCGAAGGTGCTCGCCATCCGCAAGAGCCTCGCCACCACGCTCTGGATCGCCCGGCCGCTGCACCTCTTTTATCTCCTCACAAGGCCCGCGATCTGGCTGTTGAGCGGCAGCACAAACCTCGTCCTGCGCCTTTTCGGCATCACCAGTGTTTCCGAGCACGAGATCGCGCACTCCGAGGAGGAGCTGCGTCACATCGTCGCCGAAAGCCAGAAGTCGAAGGAGGTGACGGAGACGGAGAAGGACATCCTGCTCAACGCCCTCGCCCTCAACGACCGCTGCGCGCGCGATGTCATGACGCCGCGCAACAGCGTCGTCTCTCTCGATGCCGATGACAGCTTCGAGGCCAGCCTCAAAGTCGCCATCGACAGCAAGCACACGCGCTATCCGCTTGTCGAAGGCCACCTCGACCACGCCATCGGTCTCATCCACATCAAAGATCTGCTCGCCCTCGTCGGCAAACCGCAGCCCGACCTGCGCAAGATCAAACGCGAGCTGCACATGGTGCCCGAGCTGATGCCCATCGACAAGCTGCTGCGCTTCTGCCTCGACAAGCACGTCCACTTCGTGCTCGCCGTCGATGAGTTCGGCGGCGCTGTCGGCGTCGTCACCCTCGACAACGTGCTCGAGGAAATCGTCGGCGACATCCAGGACGAGTTCGACCACGAGATCAGCGAGTTCAAACGCGTCAACGACAACGAGTTCATCGTCGAAGGCACCTTCAACCTTTACGAACTCGCCGATCACGCCGGCATCGAGCTGGAAAGCGACGAGGTCACCACCATCGGCGGCTACGTCACTCATCTCCTCGGTCATCTGCCCAAGGTTGGCGAGAAAGTGATCATCGAAGACTACGAAGTCACCACCACGAAGGCCGACCTGCGCCGCGTGCAGCAGTTGCACTTCAAGCGCCAGGGCAGAGCTGCGGAAAATGCAGCAGAAGTGTGAGCCGCGTCACACGCAGGCCCTTGCATCCGCGACAAATGCGTCCACATCCGCCTCAGTCGTGCGCCAGGAGCACATCAGACGCGAACCGCCGCCGATGAAGCTGTAAAACACCCAGCCACGGTCTTTGAGGCCGACCTTCATCTTCTCCGGCAGCTTGGCGAAGACCGCGTTGGCATCCACCGGATACAGAATCTGTACACCAGGCAGATGACCCAGCGCATCCGCGAGCCGTTTCGCCAGCGCATTGCCATTTTGCGCGTGCATGCGCCACGTTTCACCGGTCAGCATGCGCAGCCACTGCGCGGAGATGAAGCGCATCTTCGAGCAGAGTTGCCCGGCTTGCTTGCAGCGATACTGAAAATCCTGCGACAGCTCGCGATTGAAGAACACCACGGCCTCCGTCACGGCCATGCCGAGTTTGGTGCCACCGCAGCACAGCACATCGACGCCAGCACGCCAGGTGATGTCGGCGGGCGGGCAGTTGGAACCGGCCAGCGCGTTGAAAAACCGCGCACCGTCCATGTGAATCCCCAGGCCGTGCTGTTTGGCGACCGCGCCGAGGCCTTTGATCTCGCCGGGCCGGTACACCGTGCCCAGCTCCGTGCTCTGGCTGATGCTCAAGGCGCGCGGTTTCGGGAAATGCACGTCGTTTCGACTCATCACGATGCGCTCCACATCATCGGGATCGAGCTTCCCTAGCGGGCTGCGGGCGAGCAATATCTTTGAACCGTGGCTGAAGAACTCCGGGGCCCCACATTCATCCGTCTCCACATGCGCCTCATGCGCGGTGATGATGCTGTTGTAACTGCGGCACAGCGTCGCCAGCGCGAGCGAATTGGCCGCGGTGCCGTTGAAGACGAAATACACGTCACAGTCCGTCTCGAAGAAGCGGCGGAACGTCTCGCATGCCTCCGCAGTGATCGAATCAGCGCCGTAGCTCGGTTGGTAGCCGTCATTGGCCGCTTCGAGCGCCTGCCAGGCCTCCAGGCACACGCCGGAGGTGTTGTCGGAGGCGAAATGGTGTTTGAGTCCGTCGCTCATGAGCGTGTTTTGGGTTTGCCGTGCCACATCAGCACGATGCCGGCGAGCAGCAGCAGCAGATCGCGCAGGATGAGATCGCGATAACTCGAAGTCGCGTCGCTGTGGCCGAAACAGCCGCAGCGGATGTCGATTCCGCGCCACCACGTGATGCCGATCGCGATGAGGAAGACGGCCAGCGTCGCGTTCAAGATCATGAACCCGCCGGAGCGCAGAAAACCGCTCATCACGGCCAGCCCGGCAAAAATCTCCAGCCACGGCAGGCCCATCGCCAGCCACGCGGCCCACGGATCACCCAGCAGGTCGAAGCTGCGCACGTCATCGAGGAAGGACATCGGGTCCGTCGCCTTCAAGACGCCCGCATAGACGAAGACGCCGCCGAAGAGGAGATGGAAAAGCAGGCGCAGCATGGGAAACGCGGACTATGGCACCAGTTCCGCCATTGGCAGCAGGCAGATCACGAGTTTTTTGTCCTCGTAGGTTTCGCCCTCCTTCAGCAGGCCGCGCACATCCAGCGGATTGCCCAGCAGCGTGGCGAGTTGTGTCGCAAATCCTGCGCGTGGCGGTTTATCACCGCCGCCGAAGCTCAGATTCGCGTCATCGAACACACGCATCAGATCGCCACCGAGCAGCACGACGGGCGATTCGGCGCTCGTTTCGATGCCCTGGATCGAAACCAAATCCGCCCCTTCCTCCCCGAACAGGTTCACGGGATGCAGTGGATCGAGACCGCGTGCCAGATCGCCCGCGTCACTGTGTTCGAGGATCGTGGCGTTGATGATCGGCGTCTCCGTGCTGACGAGGCGCGGGAATTTTTCGCGCACGCGCTTGTTCACCGCCAGCGCGACCGCCTTCATCGCCTCCGGCGTCCAATGACTGTCCTGTCCGAAGAACACCGGCTGCCGTTCGCGGAAATCCCAGAGCGCGTCGGTC
>JAEUHJ010000003.1 GCA_016795375.1 Verrucomicrobiaceae bacterium | reverse complement strand
ATCGCGGCAGCATCTCTTCTCTGACTTTTTGACTCATGGACATCGACTTGGGTTGCCGGTGTCATCCTTTTTGAGTCAACGTCTTTTTCCCAACCCACCCTCTTCGCCACCGCAGGTGTCAAAACTTTTGAGGCAACAGGCCGGCGGACAACACTCCCCATGCGATCCTTGCCGCGCGCCCCGGCTGCGGCGTATAATTCGCGGCCGCTTTTTCGACCTGCCCGTAATCACCCGCAGACATGGGACCCGCCACCTTCACCAGTTCATCATCATTCCCCCTGCCGGACAGGATGCCGATGATCGTGCTTGAAGGTTGTTACCATTTTCCAGGCTGTCTGCTTCCCCTGTTCATTTTTGAGGAGCGCTACCGGCTCATGCTCGGTCACGCGCTGCGCACAGACCGCATGTTCTGCGTGGGCGTGGACGCCGGGGCGGGTGATGTCCTGCCCGTCGTCACGGCCGGGTTGATCCACGCCTCGGTGAAAAACCAGGACGGCACGTCGCAGGTGCTGCTTCTGGGCATGCAGCGCATGCGAATCACGGGTTGGGAGCAGCTCGTTCCATTCCGCATCGCGCGTGTGGAACCCGTGAGGTCACAAGACGCCTGCCCGGAGAGCCTGCGGGCGATGAAATCACGCGCGCTGGAGCTCCTGCCACCGCCCACAAAGGACAGTTGTGAGGGCATGCTCAAGCTGCGCGACGAACTGGAGCGGATGCCCGACGGGGAGGCCGCCTGCGACATCATCGCCTTCCACTTTCTGAAAAAGAAAACCGCGCTGCGCGCCCTGCTTGAGGAGTGCTGCCCTCAGCGCCGCTTCGAGCTGCTCATCCGGGAGCTCGAGAAGTCCGGGGGCTGATCCCCGCCGCCGCAGTGGATGAATCAGCGTGTGGCCGCCGCGGCGGAGACGTCGCTCTTCGCCTCCGCGCCATCCGCCAGCAGGCGGAGCCGCGCGCCATCTTCCCCCGTCCATTGATACGAGGCATCCGACAGGGCCTCCCCGGCCACGCGGCTGATCTCCCCTGCGTTCGGCGATCCCGGATAGGCCAGCATCTCCCACAGGGTGATCGCATCCGCCTTCGTTTTTTGCAGCAGAAGCCTGGCGACGCGCAGCCGGGTCTCCACATCCCGCGGAGGATCCAGATGCAGCCAGACAAGCATCTTCAAATGCTGCGGACTGTCATCCGGCAGCTCTCCGCCCCGGCCGGACAACAGCTTTTCATTCTCGCTCCAGGACAAGGCCTTCGCGGCGGCATGCTGCGGTGAGTATGGGGCCATCTCGGCCGCGATTTTTTTCAAGTTCTCCTCCCGCCACGCCTGTTTTGCCGCCGGCTCACGCGGCAGCACACTCATTGCGGAAGGAGCCGTCGTCGTCGCGTTCCCGGCCTTGAACGTGCCGAGCACACGATTGACCAGCTCCGCAGGGAGCAGAAACACGGTGATCGCCATGGCCATGGCGCCACAAACCCACCCCAGCACGAACCGCGCATGAGAGCCGGAGCGCGGATGGGCGGACAGCTCCGTCTGGGTTGGCATCTTCTCCTGCGCGGCAAATTCGGAGACGAAGCGGGACGGCGCCGGAGGTTCCGGTTTTGCCAGGGCCTGCTGTTGCGCCGCAGTTGCCATCTGTTCCTGCTGCCGCGCGCATTTCATGGCCAGATCCCACCAGCAGGCCGGCACGATCGCCTTGAATAAATCCGCCCCTTCCCCCTCGTTTGAGAGGCCCTCCGACAGGGTGCCCAGCGCGGCGCGCTCCACGCCGCCCTGCCAGGTCCAGGCGGTTTTGGGTTTCCGCAGTCGCACGTCCCAGAAATCCCGCTCCTCCTGCGAGGCGCCGCAAACAATCCGCCCTGCGGCCAGCCAGCGCCGGGCGTCAGCCAGCGCCTCCTGATGCTCGTCTCCCGCCAGGGGCAGGGCCGCGTTGTAAAGCTGCTCCGCCTTGGAGAACCGCGTCACGGCCAGCGTCGCAGCCAGCGCCAGCATCACATCCACCGCACACGCGTTTTTCGAGGCGTGCGACGCCACGATCGACTCCGCCAGCCGGGACAGACGATGCGTCTCCCCGCGCGCGGCCCAGCGCGACGCCACCATACAAGTCACCGTGACCTGGCCGCAGCCCATCTCGATCACGAGATCGGGAATCCGCGCCAGTTCCGCCAGCAAATCCTCATCATCGTCAAAAAGCTCAGCGATCAGCGGACTCGCCGCTGCGGCCCACTCGGGCTTGGAAAATGCCTGGCCGCAAAAGGCATCAAAATGCTCCGCCACAGCCACCTTTCCCGCGACTGCGCGCAGCAGATCACGCGCGCCGGCCTGCAACTCCGCCGGAATTTCCGATGCGATCATGGCCTCCACCTGCTCATGCCAGGCATCAGCGGCGGACGCGACTGCCTCGCCGCTCGCAGGAGCGGACGGCTTCACTGCTGTGGCGCGTGATTCCATTCTCGGGGCCATCCATAGGGCCAAATGCGGAGGATGCAACGCATGCGTCGCGAGGAAGGCCGAATCGCGCCCCCGACATCACATCATGATTTCCCGCGCCACCGTGCCATGAACATCCGTGAGGCGGAAATCACGGCCCGCATAGCGGTAGGTGAGACGCTCATGATCGAGTCCCATCAGCGCCAGCACCGTCGCGTGCCAGTCGTGGATGTGCATCTTGTCCAGCACCGCCTTGTAGCCGTGGTCGTCCGTCATGCCGTGGTTCATGCCGCCCTTCACACCGCCACCCGCCATCCACATGGTGAAGCCCTTGTTGTTGTGGTCGCGTCCGTCGTCGCCCTGCGAATGCGGCGTGCGGCCGAACTCCCCGCCCCAGATCACCAGCGTGTCCTTCAAAAGACCGCGCGACTGCAAATCCGCCAGCAAACCGGCCACCGGCTTGTCCACCGCGTGGCAATTGCGCTCCAGCGCCGCCTTCAGGTTGAAATGCTGGTCCCAGCTCCCGTGCGTGATCTCGACGAAACGCACGCCGGCCTCCACAAACTTCCGCGCCATCAGGCACTGCCGGCCGAACGTGTCCGTCTCCTGTTCACCGATGCCGTAGAGCGCCTGCGTCGCCGCCGTCTCCCTGCTCAGGTCCATCACCTTCGGCACCTCCGCCTGCATGCGGAAGGCCAGCTCGTAGGATTCGATCACGCCCTCCACCTCCGCGCTGACGCCACCGCCCTGCTGCATCGTGGCTTTGTTCAGCGCCTGCACCAGGTCGAGCTGCGTGCGCTGCTCCTCCGTCGTGTGACGGCTGTTCCTGATGTTGGCCACTCCCGCCTGCTCCCCGCCGCCGAAACGCCGCGCGAACGCCCCGCCGCCACCGATCTTCGTGCCTTGGTAAATCGCCGGCAAAAACGCGCTGCCGTAGCTGCGCGCCGCGTTTCCAGGCGGATTGATCGTGATGAAGCCCGGCAGGTTCTCATTCAACGTGCCAAGGCCGTAAAGCGACCACGCGCCCAGCGACGGGCGCACAAACTGCGTCGTCCCGGTGTGCAGTTGGGTGAACGCCTGCGGATGCGCCGGCAGGTCGGTCGTCATCGAGTTCAACACGCACAGCTTGTCCGCGTGCCTCGCCAGTTCCGGCCAGAGTTCGGACATCCACAGCCCGCTCCTGCCCTGCTGCGTGAATTTCCACTGCGGCGGCATCAATTTCGCGCTGCCATAGCGCCCGGCGGCGGAGGGCGCCTGTTTGCCCGCGTCAGCGATGAGCTTCGGCTTGTAATCAAACGTGTCCACATGCGAAGGCGCGCCCTGCATGCACAGGAAGATCACATGCTTCGCCCTTTGGGTGAAATGCGGAGCCTTGGCCGCCAGCGGCCCCGCCGCCTGTGCGCCCGCCCGCAGCCACTGCTGCTGCGCCAGCGCGGCAAAGGCCAGGTAGCCGAAACCGTTCGAGCCGGTTTTCAGAAACTCACGGCGTGAAAAAGATGGCATTTTCATGACGGCGGGTGTTGGGAGTCTTCAATTCAAGTAACGGAACTCGGCGCTCGCGATCAGGCTCTGGCAGAAGGCCGACAGCGCGGCAAAATCCGCCTTCTGCTTCGCATCCTTGCCACCGCCCATGTTTTTCGCGACCTGCGGCTGGAAACGCGTCCAGAAATGGCTGATGGCCTGCCGCTCCTGCGCGTTCGGCCCGCGGCCGAAGGCCAGTTGATAAGCGTAGCCGAGCCGTTCCGAGGAATTGCCGTCGAATTTCGCGACACGGGCCGCGAACGCGTCCGCCGCGCCCTGCGCCTGCTGGTTGTTCATCAGAAACAGGCTTTGCGAAGGCACGTTCGTCGTCTCGCGGTCGCCATTCACCAGGCTCGCGTCAGGAAAATCAAATACAGAGAGCATTTCAGGAATCTGGTCGCGCACGATGGGCAGGTAGATCGAACGGCAGGTGTGGGGCTTGCCGGTCACCTCGCGTTGCAGCGTCAGCAGCGCCTGCCGTCCCTCTCCCGCACGCGCCACGGGCGATCCGTCCACCGGATAGAAGTTCAGCACGCCCCCCACGGCCAGCATGGCGTCACGGATCGCCTCCGCGTCGAGACGGCGCTGGTTCATGCGCCAGTGCAGCTTGTTGTCGGGATCCACCGCGAAATTCGCGGCGTCATAAGCGGAGCCCGTTTGATAGGCGCGGCTCAGCATGATCTCGCGGATGAGCTTTTTCACCGACCAGCCGTTTTCCATGAAAGTCACCGCCAGATGATCGAGCAGTTCGGGATGCGTCGGTTTCTGGCCC
The DNA here is from genome assembly GCA_016795375.1 of Verrucomicrobiaceae bacterium. Classification (GTDB taxonomy): domain Bacteria; phylum Verrucomicrobiota; class Verrucomicrobiia; order Verrucomicrobiales; family Verrucomicrobiaceae; genus Prosthecobacter. The sequence goes on along the minus strand of JAEUHJ010000003.1, from coordinate 5,221 downwards.
ATCACGCCGAAATTGTCAGGCGTGGCCACCAGGCCGCTTCCCATGAGCTTCAGCCACACGCGGTTCGCCATCACACGCGCTGTCAGCGGGTTGTCCTTCGACGCGATCCAATGCGCGAGATCAATGCGGCCGCTGCCGCCCTCCGGGCTGATGTTCAGCGGCTCGCCCTTCGCACAGAGCACCTCCACCAGGCCGCGCGGCACCACCTCACCCGGCTGCTTGATGTCCCCGCGCACGAGGATCGGGCTGTTGAAGGGCGTCTTGCGGTCCAGCACGCCCATCACCAGCGTGCGCGGCGTGCCGTCCTCGTGAAAGAGGTCCAGATCCGCCTTGATCGCCTCCGCGTTGTCACGCGTGCCGCGGATGCGCAGGAATGCGGCCGCGCCCGCCTTGTCGCGGTCCTGCTGGCGCATGGCAAACGCCTCGCGCCGCGCCTCCTCGGCCGTTCTGGCCGCTGTTTCATACCGGCTCTTCAACTGCGCCACCTCCGCCGGCGCTATCTTTGCCAGGCCGCTCACCTGCCCAGCGTCGCGGTCCAGCTCGATCAGCGCGGATGTGTTCGAGTTCTGCAACTGGTCGTAGGTTCCGAACAAGGTCTCACTGCTCAGGAAGATGCCAGCCAGCGCATAATAGTCACGCTGGGTCACTGGATCGAACTTGTGGTCATGGCAGCGTGCGCAGGCTAGCGTCAGTCCCAGCATCGACTGCGACATCGCATCGATCTGCTCGTCCACGAGATCCATCGCGAACTGGCGGCGGTCGCGGTTGTTGTGTCCTTTCGATCCGACCGCCAGGAAGCCGGTGGCCACGATTTTTTCCGCCTGGTCGCGCTTGTCCGTGAATTTCAGCAGATCACCCGCGATCTGCTCCTTCAAGAACTGGTCGTAAGGCTTGTCCTTCTTGAACGACTCGATGACGTAATCGCGGTAACGCCACGCATGTGAATAGAGCACGTTCACCTCCTTGCCGCTGCTCTCCGCATAGCGCGCCACATCCAGCCAGTGCCGCGCCCAGCGCTCTCCGTAGCGCTCGGAATCCAGATACATGTCGATCACACGCCTCGCCGCGTCCGGCGAAGTGTCCGCCACGAACGCCTTCACCTCGTCCGGCGTCGGCGGCAGTCCGGTGAGATCAAACGCGATGCGCCGGATCAGCGTGGGACGGTCCGCGTCACGCACCGGATGCAGGCCCGCCTTCTCGATGCCCGCGAGGATGAATCGGTCGATTTCCGTCCGTGTCCAGCCTTCAGTCCTCACCTCCGGCGGCGCCTGCTTCACCGGTTTCTGGAAGGACCAGTGCTTGCGGCCCTCCTCCATGTCGATCACGCGCTTCCCGCCGTTCGCATTGGCGACCTTCGTCTCCCGCGGATCCGGCGCACCCATCTCGATCCATTTTTTGAAGTTCGCGATCACGTCATCCGGCAGCTTCTCCTTCGGCGGCATCTGCATGTCCTCGTTCTTCCATGTCATCGCCGCGTAGATGCTGCTCTGCGCGACGCTGCCCGGCGTCACCCCCGGATGGCCCGATTCACCGCCCAGAAGGGTTGCCTGCTTCGTGTCCAGCGTCAGGCCGCCCTTCACCTTCTCAGACTCGGCGGAGTGGCACTTGTAGCAATGCCGCGCCAGCACCGGTCGGATGTTTTTCTCAAAGAATTGCAACTGGTCCGGCGCGATGCCCGCATGTGCCGTTTCAGCCACGTCCGCGCCCGTCAGCATGACCGGAGCAAGGATCAAAGAGGAGAGAGGCAGGAGCTTCATGAAAGTTTGGGAAGACCAGTCCGCTTCAACAAAACCTCCGTCGGAAAGTTGCGCGCGGCGGCATGCGGCGTGGCGGAAGGAGATTGCGCTGGCGGGAATGTGACAACCGCCGGCTTCAGCGCGGCAGCATGTCCGGCGACGGCAGCTTCCCGGACACAATGTCCACCCGCGCGCCCGGCCTCACCCAGCGGCACAGGGAAATGATGTCCGCCGATCCCATCCGCACACAGCCATATGACGCCGCTGTTTTGAGCTTCGCCTCCTCCGGTGTTCCATGAATGTAAATCAACCGCTCGAACGCCCGGGAATTGCGCCGCTCCATGCCTTGCAGGCGCAGCACCCGCGTCACGATGGGATCGCGCCCCGGCGCGTCCGCCGGCACGACCTCTCCCGTGGGGATTCGCGCCTTCAGCTTCGCCCCGGCGGGCAGCCCTTCGCCGACGACGTCCACGATCTGCATCCGTCCCAGCGGGGTCTTGTAGGTGCCGGGTTTGTCCCCCGTGCCGAAGCGTGACGTGCTCACCCGGTACATCCGTCTTGGCTGCTCACGGTCAAACGTCACCATCATCTGCTCCGCCACGCTGACCACCAGGCGCTGATGAGTCGGGATCAAGGCTTTGCGCACCTCCGCCACAGGCGGCGTCCGGTGTCCGCAGGATGCCAGGCAGGCGGCAAGCAACGGCAGAACCATGCGGAGCTTCAGCGCGGGCGCGTTCATGCCACCATCATACCACGTTCACGAATTCGGCAAGCCAGTCCCCCGACAATCCCCATTTCCCGGCTTCTTGAAGGATTGACATGCCATGAGCGGAGTCTCAGCATCGCGGCACAACCATGAAACAGGAGCCCACTCCCGCCGGTCTTCCTCGCACTTCAGACACCACGCGCACAGGTCTGGAACCGGCCCAGATCGCTGACGCGTTCCGTGACAATCTCAACTTCCTGCTCGGACGGTTCCCCGCCATCGCCTCACGGAATGACAACTACCTGGCGCTGGCCTACACGGTGCGTGACCGGCTGTTGCAGCGCTGGATCAAAAGCGCGCAGACCTTCCGCGAAAAACAGAGCCGCACGGTGTGCTACCTCTCGGCGGAGTTCCTCATGGGGCCGCAGCTTGGCAACAACCTGCTCAATCTCGGCATCGAAGACCCGGTGCGCGAGGCGATGAAATCTCTCGGGCTCGATCTCGATGATTTGATCGACCAGGAGGGCGAGCCGGGCCTCGGCAACGGCGGCCTGGGGCGGCTCGCGGCGTGTTATCTCGACTCGCTGGCCACTTTGGAGGTGCCCTCCATCGGCTTCGGCATCCGCTACGAGTTCGGCATCTTCGAACAGCGCATCCGCAACGGCTGGCAGGTGGAGATGACCGACAAGTGGCTGCATCTCGGCAATCCGTGGGAAGTCGCGCGGCCGGAGATCGTGCATGAGGTGAAATTCGGCGGACGCACCGAGCACCGCACCGAAAACGGCCATTTCCGCGCGTGCTGGATTCCTGACGAGGTCGTGTGCGGCATGGCCTACGACATGCCGGTGGCCGGTTACCAGGTGAACACGGTCAATCTGCTGCGCCTGTGGAAGGCGGAGGCCGCCGAGTCCTTCGATTTTGCGGCGTTCAACGAGGGTGACTACTACCGTGCCGTGATGAAGAAAATGTCGTCGGAAAACATCACCAAGGTGCTCTATCCGAACGACGAATCGCTCCAGGGCAAGCGCCTGCGCCTGCAGCAGCAGTACTTCTTCGTCTCCTGCGCATTGCAGGACATGCTGCGGATCTTCTTCCAGAAATCGAAGTCCCTGGACACCTTCCATGAAAAATTTGCCGCGCAGCTCAATGACACGCATCCAGCCATCGCCGTGGCCGAATTGATGCGCCTGCTGGTGGACGTGCATCAGATGCCGTGGGAGCCAGCCTGGGAGGTCACGCGGAAAACTTTCGGCTACACCAACCACACACTGCTGCCGGAGGCGCTGGAGCGCTGGGGCGTGCCGCTGTTCCAGAGCGTGCTGCCGCGTCATCTGGAGATCATTTATGAAATCAACCGCCGCTTCCTCGACGCGGTGCGGCTCAAGTTCCCCGATGATGACGCCCGCGTCGCACGCCTGTCGCTCATCGACGAAGGCGGTGAGCGCTACGTGCGCATGGCGAATCTCGCCTGCGTCGGCAGCAGCGCCATCAACGGCGTGGCCAGACTGCACAGCGACCTGCTCAAGGAGGGCGTGCTGCGCGACTTTCACGATCTCTGGCCGCAAAAGTTCCAGAACAAGACCAACGGTGTCACGCCGCGCCGCTTCATGCTGCTGAGCAATCCCCGGCTCGCCGCGCTCATCACCCGGAGCATCGGCCCGGACTGGGTGAAAAACCTCGACGAGCTGAGGCACCTGGAAAAATTCGCCAGTGACGCGGATTTCCGCCGCGAATGGCGCGAGGTGAAGCTGGAAAACAAGCACGCGCTGGCAGGGCTGCTGCACGAGCGCGCCGGTGTCACGGTCAATCCGGACACGCTCTTCGACATCCAGGTCAAACGCCTGCACGAATACAAGCGCCAGCACCTCAACGCGCTGTTCATCATCACTCTCTACAACCGCCTGCGGCGCGATCCTTCGCTCAAGATCACGCCGCGAACCTTCATCTTCGGCGGCAAGGCCGCGCCGGGCTATCACATGGCGAAGCTCATCATCAAGCTCATCAACTCCATCGCCGAGGTGGTGAACAACGACCCTGCGGTGCGGGACAAGCTCAAGGTGGCCTTCTTCCCGAACTTCAACGTCAAGAACGCCCAGCGCATCTATCCGGCGGCTGATTTGTCCGAGCAGATCTCCACCGCCGGCAAGGAGGCCTCCGGCACCGGCAACATGAAGTTCGCGCTCAACGGCGCGCTGACCATCGGCACGCTTGATGGCGCGAACGTCGAAATCCGCGAGCACGTCGGCAAAGAGAACTTCTTCCTCTTCGGCCTCACCGAATCCGAAGTCGCGCAAACGAAGACCGGCGGCTACCGCCCGTGGGAATACTGCGCCTCGAATGACGAGCTGCGGGAGGTCATCGAGCAGATTCGCGACGGCTTCTTCTCACCAGATCAACCTGACCGCTTCCATCCACTCGTGAACTCCCTGCTTCAACGCGACGACTACCTGCTCTTCGCCGATTACGCATCCTATGTCGCCTGTCAGGACCGTGTTTCCGCCGCCTATCAAGACACTGAATACTGGACACGCATGTCCATCCTCAACGTCGCCCGCATGGGCTACTTCTCCTCCGACCGCGCCATCCGCGAATACTGCGAGGAGATCTGGAGGGTGCAGTCGGTGAAGGTTTAACCTTTGTGGTTCTTCGCGGGTTTTGATGGGTGCTGAAGATGGAGTAAGAGGCTGAATGCCCGCCGATCACAGCCTGCAACATCACTATCATCTACTCCTCGGACTCAACAAAGATTGGGAGGTTCAGGAGGTAAACCTCAGCCTTG
>JAEUHJ010000002.1 GCA_016795375.1 Verrucomicrobiaceae bacterium | reverse complement strand
ATCGCGGCAGCATCTCTTCTCTGACTTTTTGACTCATGGACATCGACTTGGGTTGCCGGTGTCATCCTTTTTGAGTCAACGTCTTTTTCCCAACCCACCCTCTTCGCCACCGCAGGTGTCAAAACTTTTGAGGCAACAGGCGCATGACACGGCATGGAAAATAAGCATCGCCAGCGACGCGGGCTCTGCGGTAAATTGCGTTTCTTTCCGGTCATCCCATGAGCACCGCATCTTCCGCATCCAAACCCTCCGGCCAGTGGCAGCCGCCGACGCTGGAGGAGATGCAGGCGATGCTGCCGCAGTATCAATTTGAAAATTTGCTCGGCCGTGGCGGCATGGGCGCGGTTTACAAGGCCGTGCAGGTGACGCTGGACCGCCCGGTGGCCATCAAGGTGCTGCCGGGGGACTTGATCGACGACACCGATGCTCAATTCGCCGAGCGCTTCAAAAACGAGGCGCGCACGATGGCAAAGTTGAGCCATCCCAGCATCGTGGACGTGTTCGACTTCGGCGAGACGCAAACCGGGCTGTTGTACATCGTCATGGAGTTCATCGACGGCACCGACGTGCTGCAAATGATCGCCTCTCAAGGCAGGCTGCCGGAGGAGTATGCGCTCTCCATCACCGCGCACGTCTGTGATGCGCTGGCCTACGCGCACAAGAACGGCATCGTCCATCGCGACATCAAACCGGCGAACATTCTCATCAATATGGAAGGCACGGTGAAGGTGGCGGACTTCGGCCTCGCCAAAGCCAGCGACCCCGGCCAGAGCGGCATCACCAAGACCAACATGGCGATGGGCACGCCGGATTTCGTCGCACCGGAGGCCTTCATTCCCGGTGTGCCGCTGGACGGCCGCGCGGACTTGTATGCCATCGGCGTGATGCTCTATCAGATGCTCACCGGCGAGATACCGCGCGGCATCTGGACGATGCCGGGCCTGAAGCTGGGCACCGATCCACGTTTCGACGCGATCATCGGCAAGGCGATGCAGACGGACCGTGAGGTGCGCTATCAAAGCGCCGTCGATCTGCGACGTGATCTGGACACGATCCTGACGCTGCCACGTTCCGCGCTCATCGCGCAGCAACAGGCTGCGGCAGAGGCCGCAGCAAAAGCTTCACGGGCACAAAAGCAGGCTGAAGCGTCCGTCGCCGCGCCCGGAGCAGCGCCGCGCTCACCTCCAAGACACGCTGCCGCGCCTCCTCCGAAGCCGAAATCGAGCCTCGGCCCTGTTTTGGGCATCGCTGTCGTGCTGGTGCTGGCCGCCATTGGATATGCGCTGTTCTCGAAAGGGGAACCGGAACCTCAGCCTCAGGCCTCCGCGCCCGACACCACGCCGCCGCCCGCCGTATCGCGAAGCCCAGCCGTGCCGCGAAGCCCGGGCGACCCGGCACGCTTCGCAGGCGTGGCGTTTCCACGTGATCTTTGCCTGCCTGGCAGCATCGCCTGGCGTTTCGAGGGTGGTGATCTCGTCTGCGCTAACACCAAGGGCGGCGAGTATCCCGCCTTTGTCATTCCACAGGAGGTGAAAAACGGCTTCGAGTGCGAGGTGGAGTTTTCCATGACTCCTGCGATGTCGCAAATCGCCTACCTGAAGGTCATGTTCCCCACCCCGAAAGGCTGGAGTTCGATGCAGGTTTTTCCAGGCAACGTCGTCACCTTCGTCAATGGCGGGAGACAGCAGCGCCCGGTTCCTTTGAACGACCAGGCGAGGCATGTCCTCAAGATCTCCTACGACGTCGATGCGCGGCTCGTCATCCTGGTGGATGGTGCGCAGCACTTCAACACGCGTGACGAGGGCAGTCCCGCGACACCGGCATGGTCAGGAGTGCGTCCGGGCTTCGTCAACATCGGTGCTGAGAACAAGGGCGGCTCGCCTTTCAAGCTGCATGCCATCCGCCTGCGGCCTGCGGCTGCCGTGGCGCAATCTGCCAGCAGCGCCCCTGCCGGGATGACTTCTCCATCACCGGCCGCAGTTCCTCCCGCCGCGTTAGCGGGCTGGATCGACCTCTTCGCCAAAGCGGATGTGCGGCGCGATTCACTTCAGGTGCCTTGGACGCTTGCCGATGGTGTTTTGCGCAGTCCGGAGGAACCCAAATCCGCCGCGTCACCTGGAGGTCACGCTACGTTTGCATTCCCGATTTCCAATCCGCCGCTCAATTACGACCTGCGCTTCCGCGTGAGCCGGAACAATCGCGGGCACGCCATCGTCATGCCTTTCCTGCGCGGCAATGAGGCACCAAGCCTGCGGATCGACGGCGGCAGGGGATTTGATTTTTTTGATGGGCCAGGCCGCAGGAAACCAGATGAAGAGTGGTTTCCGCCCGACGGCGTGGCGCATGACGTGCTCATCGAGGTGCGGGAAGATCGTGTGCGCGCCAGCTATGACGGCAAAGTGCTGATCGAGCGTGAGGGCACGTTGCCGCGGGGGCAGTTCGACCAGGCATTTTTCAAGTCAGGCACAATCAAAGGCCCTATCATCGGCATTGGCGTCTGCATGGGCAGCATCACCGTTCATTCCGCCGCCTACCGGCCCGTGGATGCCGCCGCAGATCAAAAAGCGGCCGTTGCGCCAGCGCCGATGCCATCGACCCCGGCGGACAAAGTCACCACGGCGCCAGCCGTCACCGGTCGCGACGATTTCCGCCGCAAAAGCGTCAGTCTTATCCCGCTGGTGGATGTGAAACGCGATGTGGTGAGCGACCCCACGACCGGCGCGAATGTCTGGCGGATCAAAAACTCCGCCCTGACCTTCAACGACACGGAAAAGGCCGGACGCATCGCCGCGCCGGTCTCGCTCAAAGATGCGCGTGACTATGAAATCGAGGTGCTGTGGAAGAAACGGCTCATGAACATCCCCGGGGCGACGACTTGGGACTCCGGCTACATCGCGCTGGATGTGCCCGTGAGCGCGGACCGCTGGGTGCGCGTGGAAGTGGCCCGTGCCGGGGACAAAGTGAACGTGGGCGGCGCGCTCATCGGCTTCACTGGCGTCAGCATGCAGAATCAGGAGGGCATGCGCGTCGTCGTCCGCCGCCAGGACGACAAGATCAGTGTCAAAATCAACGGCGGCGACATCGGCTCCGTCAGCAGACTGGATGGTCGTGTGGCGGCGGATTTCGGCACGCACTCCGTTTTCAAGTCCGAGTTGTTGCCCGCAGTTTACTGCGCCCGTGGCGATCATGACATCATCGAATGGACCGTGCGCGCCCTCGACGGCGATGTGCGGCTGCTGTGGGAGCCATCATTGCTCCAGGATCCGCGCATCGCGCAGTTGGAGTCCGGTTATCAGGCCCGTTTTGAGAGCGACGCGCAGAAGCCCTTCCTCGCCGCGCTCGCCTCGTTGAATCAAAGTTACATAACAAACGGCATCGGCAAGGCACGCGCCGCAGCGCAGGCCAGGGGCAGCCTGGCCGAGGTCACCGCGTTCGATGCTGAAAAAACGCTCGTCGAAAATGACGGCGGCGTTCCCGCCGAGGATGCCGCGGGCACGCCCGAGCCGCTGAAGAAGCTGCGCGCCACCTACCGCGCCGCTCTTGGCAAAATCACCGCCGGTCGCGACGCGAAGGCCGCTCCGCTGCTCAAGATCTACCTGAATGCCCTTGATTCCTACATCACCGAACTCACCAAAGCGGGAAACACCGACAAGGCACAAGCTGTCCAGACCCTGCGTGACATGAAGGCGGCCGCAGGGTCCGCATCCCAGGCAGCCATCTCGCCAGACGCCGTCTCGAAAGACGGCTTCACCAACAGCCTCGGCATGAAATTCGTCCTTGTGAAAGGCACTGACGTCATGTTCTGCATCCATGAGACGCGACGGCAGGACTACGCCGCGTATGCGACGGCGAATCCGGGAGTAAAGGAAGATTGGAAGAACGCCGGCCAAAACGGCATTCCGTGCGGAGACAAGGATGATCATCCGGTGGTGGGCGTTCGGTGGACGGAGGCACAGGATTTCTGTGCCTGGCTCAGCAAGAAGGACAGAAAAACGTACCGCCTGCCAACCGACGAAGAATGGAGCATCGCCGTGGGGCTGGGGCGTCATGAGAAACGCTCCAAGGGGACCACATCCGAGATGCTGAGCGATCAAGAGCGGACGGAATATCCGTGGGGTGGAGACTATCCGCCAAAGACCCAGGATCTGGCCGGAAACTTCAGTGACATGACAGCGCGCGCCAAGTTTCCCAACCTGGGTTTTATCGAAGGCTACAACGATGGCTTCCCCACCACGGCCCCGGTGATGAGCTTCAAGCCGAACAAACTGGGCCTCTATGACATGGCCGGGAATGCGCTGGAGTGGGTGGACGACTGGCTGAACGAGGCGCAGACCGACCGGGTGTTGCGTGGCGGTTCGTTCATGGAAACCGGCACCAACTTGCTGTCGTCACACCGTTATCGCGACGGCCCCACCCTGGGCCGCCATTTCAACGGTTTCCGTGTGGTGATGGTGCTGTCGGATACCACCTCCACCGCACCACGTTGAGGATGGGTTGACGTTTTGGAATCAGTCTTGCCCTGCCGGAACGTTCCCTGTTAGGCTGCGCGTCGTTTTCCGTTTTTGTCCTCCATGAGCACCTCATCCTCCGGCTCGAAGCCCACCACCGGATGGCAGCCGCCATCGCTGGAGGAGATGCAGGCCATGCTGCCGCAGTATCAATTTGAAAAATTGCTCGGCCGCGGCGGCATGGGCGCGGTTTACAAGGCGCAGCAAGTCTCGTTGGATCGTCCCGTGGCGATCAAGGTGCTCCCGAGCGATCTCATCGACAATGCCGACGCGAACTTCCTCGAACGCTTCAAGAACGAGGCGCGCACCATGGCGAGGCTCAACCACCCGAGCATCGTCAATGTGTACGATTTCGGCGAGACGCAGGCGGGGCTGCTCTATTTCGTCATGGAGTTCATCGACGGCACCGACGTGCTGCAAATGATCGCCTCCCAGGGCAGGCTGCCGGAGGAGTACGCGCTCTCCATCACCGCGCACGTCTGTGACGCGCTGGCCTACGCGCACAAAAACGGCGTCATCCACCGCGACATCAAGCCGGCGAACATCCTCATCAACATGGAGGGCGCGGTGAAGGTGGCCGACTTCGGCCTGGCGAAAGCGAATGATCCAGGCCAGAGCGGCATCACCAAGACCAACATGGCGATGGGCACGCCGGATTTCGTCGCGCCGGAGGCGTTCGTCCCCGGTGTGCCGCTGGATGGCCGCGCGGACCTGTATGCCATCGGCGTGATGCTCTACCAGATGCTCACCGGCGAGATACCGCGCGGCATCTGGACGATGCCCGGAATGAAAGTTGGCACCGATCCGCGTTTCGACGCGATCATCGGCAAGGCGATGCAGACGGACCGTGAGGTGCGCTATCAAACCGCCGCTGATCTGCGGCGGGATCTGGACACGATCCTGACGCTGCCACGCGCAGTGCTCATCGCCCGGCAGCAGGCCGCTGCGGAGGCCGCAGCCAAGGCCACGCGGACCCAGACGCAGAACGAAGTCGCCAAAGACGGCCACGCAGACGTCCCGCCGAAGAAAAAATCCTCCAGCCTCGGCCCCGTCCTCGGCATCGCCGCCAGCGTCGCGCTCGTCGCAGGCCTGTATGTCATGCTCACAAGCGGTGGATCGAAAAAACCACCGCCGAATGACAGCGCGGCCTCCCCTTCACGGCCATCGGCTCCCACGCCTGCCGCAAGCACGCCTCCTCCTTCCATCACGCCACCGGCGCCCGTGGTTGCGGCAACGTCACCGGCTCCCGCGCCGGAGATGCCCGCATCCCCGCCAGCAGTCCCGCCTGCTGACTTTGGGCCGGGAGCCGTTCACACCTTCGGCGGCCACCGCTATCAACTGATTGAGGAAAAACTCCGCTGGGACGCCGCCAAGGCCAGGGCGGAATCCTTGGGAGGGCATCTGGCCACGATCACGAGCAAGGAGGAGAACGAGTGGCTGAAAAATTCGCTGGGGTTGTTGAAAGGAACACGCTCACATGTCTTCCTCGGCGGTTCCCGGTCGGTGGACGACGGGCGGTGGACTTGGGTGACGGGGGAGCCATTCGACCTGTCGTTCTGGCTGGGAGACGTTCCGGACACCCACGATCCGTACCTGGCGTTTTACCTGGATCAATCACGCTGGGACGACATCCCCGACGCCAATAGCTACTCCTTCCTCGTCGAATGGGACGATGCGGGCACGAAGCCGATGCCCGTCGCCAGCACCGCGCCCGCGATGCCGGCCGCCGCTCCAGCGGTTACCGCGTCTGTGAGCCCCCCGCCTCCACAACATCCCGCTCTGTCGCAGGCCGACATCGAACGCATCATTTCGTTCAGGGGGCACCGCTACCGTCTGCTCCAGGGCATTTTCCAATGGAAACAGGCGGAAGCGCGTGCGCGCGAACTTGGGGCTCATCTCGCCAGCATCACCAGCCGCGAGGAAAATGACTTCATCATGCAGAGCTACGCGGAATATTTCAGAGTGCCCGACAATGCGCGGGGCATTTTGATCGGCCTGTGGCAGGACAAGAAAGACGCGCCCTGGACCTGGATCACTGGGGAGTCTCTGGAATATGCCGTCTGGAGGCCGGGGGAGCCCAACCGCATCAGCGGCGCTTATCCCGCTGCTGACAGCGCGCCTTGCATTTCCCTCATCTACGGCGGCGGGTGGGACGATGTGGATGTGTCATTCACCTGCGCGACCATCCTCATTGAGTGGGATTCGGATCCACGGGAGGATCCGCGCATCGCGCAGCTCGAAAAAGGCTTCCAAGGAAGGCTCGAAACCGATGCCGGGCAGCCCTTCCGCGCCGCGCTGGCAAAATTGAACCGGGGATACATCACTGTCGGCATCGCCAGAGCACGCGCCGCCGCGCAGGCCCGGGGCAGTCTTTTCGATGTGACCATGCTCGATGCTGAAAAGGCGCTTGTTGAGAAAGACGGCGCGGTGCCGGCCGAGGACGCTGCGGAGACGCCCGCGTCCCTCAAGACCCTGCGCGCCACCTACCGCGGCGCGTTGTCCAAAATCACCGCCGAGCGCGATGCAAAGGCCGCGCCGCTCTACGACCTCTATTTGAAGGCCATCGACGCCCGCGTCGCCGAGCTGACCAAGGCGGGCAAAACGGGCGCAGCGGTCAGCATCCAGGCGCTGCGTGATGAGATCGCCACGCAGAAACCTGCGGCCGCAGCCGCGGTCACGGCCACCTCAGCGACACCCAGGACCGCGCTCGCCCCCACGCCGAAAGCCCCGCCCGGCGGCGGCAGCTCCTGGCGCGCGGCCGCCGAATATCTCGTCAACAACGGCGGCACCTTCACCGCCTTCAAAAACGGCGTCACCACGCCCGCCATCTCCAAGCCTGAGGACATCCCCTCGGGCCGCTTCGACATCATCGAACTCACTTTCGACCGCTTCAATTCCGTCCTCCCTCCCGCGAAGGACGCCGATTTCGCCGCCTTCAACGGCCTGCGGGATCTCATCCGCGTCCACATCCGCCCGATGCAGAGCAGCCTCACCGACGCCGCCTTCGCTTTCCTCGCCGGCAGCAGTGAGCTGGCCAATCTCAATCTCGAAGGTGTTGGCGGCCTCACCGACGGCGTGCTCGCCCATGTCGCCGGACTCAGAAAGCTCGACTACCTTGCCATTCAGCATGCGGAAAATTTCACCGGCCATGGACTCGACAAAATCGCCGGCGTCAACTCCATCACCAATCTCGAACTCCTCGGCTCGGGCATCACGGACGAGGGGATGAAGACCGTCGGCGCCTTCAAAAAAATCCAGACTCTGCGTGTCACCTCGCCCAAAGTGACATCCGCCGGATTTGCCACGCTTGCCGGTCTCAAATCACTTGTCTCGCTCAATGTCTCAGGCGCGGGCTTTGACGACGAGGCTGCGGGGATCGTCGCCGGCATTTCCGGCCTCGCCAATCTCGACCTTGGCGCCACCAAGATCACCGATGCCGGCCTGCATAAGCTGCGACCGCTGAAAAAACTCACCAGCCTCAATCTCGCCGGAACAGCCGTCACTGCGGAAGCCGCCGCCGAGTTCCAAAAACTCATGCCGCAATGCCGCGTGAGCCGCTGAAATCGGCGCGCCTCCAGAACTTTTGCCTGTGACAGCCCCGGCGCGAAGTCAGAGCGGCCACTCGATCTCCGTCTCGCCGTGCATGATTTCGCCGAGGACGGGAACATCAAGGAAGTGTTCGAGCACCATGCGGTTGCTGATGCTGGCGGCGTCGCGTTCTTCGCTCACATAGTTGAGCAACACGCCGGCGCAGGTGAGGCTGCGGGCCTGGATGTTGCGCACGGTGAGGATGGTGTGATTGAGGCAGCCGAGCTTGTTGTTCACGACGACGATCACCGGCAACGCGAGACGCTGCGCGAAATCGGCCATGGTGGAAAACTCGTTCAACGGCACTTCCCAGCCGCCAGCGCCTTCGACGAGCACATGATCGTGTCGTCGGGCGAGTTCGTGGAAGCTGGCGATGACTTCGTTCAGCTCGAAGCGGCGGTTTTCCATCAACGCGGCGGCGTAGGGCGCGGCGGGCACTTTGAACCAGACCGGATTGACCTCCTCGACGGTCAAACCTTCGCTGCTGGCGTTGGCGAGATGAATGGCATCATCGCGTGAGCCACAGACAAAGGGCTTGAAGCCGGCGGCGCGTTTGCCGCTGCGTTTCAACGCCTCCAGCAGCAGGCAGGTGACGTAGGTCTTGCCTGCGTCGGTGTCGGTGCCGGTGATGAAGTAATGGCTCACGCGTTTTGTTTTAAACTTTCCAAGCGACGTAGAGGAGACCCAATCCAATGATCACGCTGGCCACTCCCGCCCAAATTGGAATTTTGTCTGTAGCGACCAAAGCTGGTCCAAGGAAAATCGGAGCAAGTGCGAGGAGTAACAGTCCATGTTCCCGGGTATTTAACATAATCCGAGATTCGAAAGGTTATCCAATCTGCGCGAGGATGGCGGAGGCGATTTTATCGGCCTGGGCTTCGAGGTATTCGACATCGCGGCCTTCGACGAGGAGGCGGATGAGGGATTCGGTGCCGGAGTAGCGCAGGAGCACGCGACCGTAGTCGCCGAGCTTCTTCTCAGTCTCTTTGATGATTTTCTGCGCCTCGACGAGCTGTTCGACGGGCGGCTTGGCGCGGACGCGGAGGTTGCGCGCGCTCTGAGGGAATTTTTTCAGGCACTTGCGCAGTTTGCTGAGCGGCTCGCCCGTCTCCTTCATGATGCGGAGGATTTGCAGGCCGGCGATGAGGCCGTCGCCAGTGGTGGCCCAGTCGCCGAAGATGATGTGACCGCTTTGTTCGCCGCCGAAATTGAGTCCGCGCTCGCGCATTTGCTCGAGCACATAGCGGTCGCCCACTCCGGTGCGGATGACACGGCCGCCGAGGCCGCCAACAAGGTCGTCGAGGCCGTAGTTGCTCATCACGGTGACGGCCAGCGTCGTTTGTTTCAGCGTGCCTTTGCGTAGCATCGCTTCTGCCGCGACAGCCATGAGCTCGTCCCCGTCGAGGGCGATGGCTTCCTCGTCACAGATCGCGATGCGGTCGGCGTCGCCATCATGGGCGATGCCGGCATGGGCCTGCGAGGAGCGCACGATGCGCTCGATCTCCTCGGCGTGCGTGCAGCCGCATTCTTCGTTGATGTTGAAGCCGTCCGGTTCGGAATGGAACACCTGCACGTCCGCACCGAGCTGCTCCAGTGCCAGTGCGCTGGTGTAGGAGGCCGCGCCGTGCGCGTTGTCGAGCGCGACACGCATGCCGTCAAGGCGCACGCCTTCCATGGAGGCGACGGCGTGGGCGATGTAGCGTTCCGCGCCGTCGGCGAGCTTGGTGATGCGACCGATGCCGCGCCCATCGGGTCGCGGCGTGTCGTCGGCACCGAGCACGAGTTTCTCGATGGCGATCTCGGTCTTGTCGTTGAGTTTGTGACCATCGCCGTGGACGAATTTGACGCCGTTGTCGGTGAAGGGGTTGTGCGAGGCGGAGACGATGACGCCCATCTGTGCGCCGAGTTGGGCGCTAAGCACTGCGACGGCGGGCGTGGGCACCTGACCGGCGAGGATGACATCGACGCCGGCGGAGTTGAGGCCGGCGGCGAGGGCGCATTCGAGCATTTCACCGGAAGCGCGCGTGTCGCGGCCCAGGACGGCCTTCGGGCGCTCCCCGCCCTTTGTTTTACCGCCGAGGACGACGGCGGCGGCCTGCGCGAGTCGCATGACGAACTCGGGGGTCATGGGATGGTGGTTGGCCACGGCGCGGACGCCGTCGGTGCCGAAGAACTGGCGCTTGTCTGACATAGGCCGCCGGTTCTAGCGCAGGAGGCCGGGAGTGTCAAAGCCCGGTGGACTTGCGGATGCTCTCGTTTTGCGCGGGTGGTGGCGCGGCGGGTTTCAGGGGCGCAGGCAGGACAGGCGTGAATTTTTCAGGTGCCTCTGGAGTAGGCTCCAGGGTGGGGGAGAGCTGCGGAGGGGCCGCAGGCAGGGTCTGTGGAGAGACGCGCACCGGCTGCGGCGGCAGGTAGGACGGACGGCGCGCGTCCTGGGCCTTGACCATGAACCAGAACAAAAACGCGAGTACGATGGAGATGATTTTCTCGCGCCAGTTGCGGATGACGAGTTCGTTAAGCCGGCCCCAGTTCATGACTGCCCTCCGTGGTGGTGGTTTGCGCGCCGGCGCCTTCGTTCAGGATTTCGTTGATGCGCCGGCGCAACGCCTCCGGCTCGAGGTCGTGCTCCAGCCGGCCTTGATGGCAGAGCGAGAGCGCGCCGCTTTCCTCCGACACGACGAGCGCGATGGCGTCAGTCTCCTCGGTGACGCCCATGCCGGCGCGGTGGCGCAGGCCGATGGCACGATCCAGCAGATCCTTCTGGCTCACGGGGAAAACGCAGCCGGCGGCCGTGACACGGCCCTGGTCGATGATGACACCACCGTCGTGGAGCGAGGTTTTCGGGTGAAAAATGGTCGTGATGAGCTCGATGGAAATCACCGCGTCGAGCTCCACGCCTGATTCGGCGAAGGGAGTGAGGTCGATGCCGCGTTTCAGCGCGAACAAAGCGCCGCGGCGATGCGCGGAAAGCTGCTGCATGGCCTCCATGAGCACGTCGAGCGCCTCGGGGTCGGGCCGGTTGAAGGAAAAAAGGCGGCTGCTGCCCAGCTCCGCGAACATGCGGCGCAGCTCGGGCTGGAAGATGATGACCAGCGCGATGGCAAGGAAGACCGAGAAACGCTGCAGCAGGCCGCTGATGACGGAGAGCTCCAGCAGCACCGAGATGAGCGCCAGGCTGAGCAGCAGGACGAGCAGGCCGGTGAGGATGCGCGCGCCGCGTGTCGCGCGGAAGAACAAGTAACCATGATACGCCAGCGCGGCGAGGATGAGAATCTCCACGCCGTCGCGCCAGTGCTCTGACAGAAAATACCACATGCCGTTTCGCGCCTGCTGCTGCGTGGGAACGATGGCACGGGCGGATTCGTTTCTCAAAAGAAGAATCATTTGGGCGGTGGATTCACGGCGGCTAGGATGGCACATGCCGCCAGCCGCCAGAAACGCCGGAAATACACCCCGACAGGGCGATCTGTTCGGCGTGGCCGGCACGGCGGCGGCGCAGGATGACGGGAGGCGCATCGCCCGCGTGCAGCTCGAAGGCGCGGCGACGATGGAGCTCGATTATGCCATTCCCGAGGAGATGGCGGCCAGGGTGGTCGTCGGGTCACGGGTGGTGGTGCCCTTGCAAAACCGCCGCGTGAACGCCGTGGTGCTGGAGCTGCCGCAGGAGTCGGCGCATCGCGGCCGGTTGAAGGAGATCGCGTCCCTCATCGGCCAGCGGCCGATGTTCACGCCGGCGCTGCTGAAACTGGCGCGATGGATCGCGGAGTATTACCTCGTCCCGCCGCACACGGTGCTGCGCACGATGCTGCCGCAGGCGGTGCGTGAGAAGCCGGGCAGTTTTGTCACCGACAGCCATCTCAGCCTCGTGAAGGAGCCGCCGCCGGAGGTTTTTGAGAAGCTGCGGAGCAAGGCGCCGATGCAGGCGCGGGTGCTCGATGTGCTGCGCAGCTTCAAAGGCGGGACGACCCTGAGCCAGATCCGCCAGGATGTGCCGCGCGCGGCCGCGGTGCTCAAACCGCTGCTCAAGGCAGGCTGGATCACACGCAGCGAGGTGCGTGTGGAGCGCGACCCGTTTCACGACGAGGAGTTTCTGCCCAGCCGGCCGCTGGCGCTCACGGATGAGCAGCAGGCGGCGCACACGCGCATCGTCGCGGCGGTTGAATCGGACGAGAAGACGAAACCGGTTTTGCTGCACGGCATCACCGGCAGCGGCAAGACGGAGGTCTATCTGCAAAGCATCGCGCGCGTGCTGGAGCGCGGCGGCACGGCGCTGGTGCTGGTGCCGGAGATCAGCCTCACGCCGCAGACGATCGAGCGCTTCAAGGCGCGCTTTTCAGACCGTCATGAGCGGATCGCCGTGCTGCACAGCCATCTGAGTGATGGAGAGCGTCATGACGAGTGGTTCAAGATTCACGAAGGCCGCGCGGACATTGTGATCGGCGCGCGCAGCGCGATTTTCGCGCCGCTGGAACGGCTGGGCATCATCATCGTCGATGAGGAGCACGAGCCGTCGTTCAAGCAGGACGAGACGCCGCGCTATCATGCGCGCGACCTGGCCGTGGTGCGCGGCAGCCTGGAAAAATGCGTCGTCCTGCTCGGCAGTGCGACGCCGAGCCTCGAGTCCTTCGAGAACGCGACCGCGGGCAAATATGAGCTGGTCAAGCTGACGCGCCGCACGGACGGCAAGACGCTGCCGCTGATCCGCATCGTGGACATGCGGCTCGAGCGGCGCAAAGGCACGGGCACCACGGTGGCGAACGCGGGCATCCTCTCCGAAAAACTGCGCGCGGCCATCACGGCGCGGCTGGAGCGGCGGGAGCAGACGATATTGTTCCTGAACCGGCGCGGTTTCAATACCTCGCTGAGCTGCATTTCCTGCGGCGAGGTGGTGCAGTGCCAGGATTGCAGCATCCCGATGACGCTGCACAAGCACGAGAACCGCCTGGTCTGCCACGTCTGCGGCTCACGCCGGCTGCCGCCGGTGAAATGCCCGTCATGCCAGGAGCCGGGGCTGAAATTCGGCGGCTTCGGCACGGAGCGTGTCGAGGCCGTGGTGCGCGAAGTTTTCCCACAGGCGCGCATCGCCCGCGTGGACACGGACACGATCCGGCGCAAGAACCAGCTCCGCGACCTGCTGCGGGATTTCCGGGCGCAGAAGCTCGATTTGCTCATCGGCACGCAGATGATCGCCAAAGGACTCGATTTCCCGAATGTGACGCTGGTGGGTGTGCTGAACGCGGACCTGGCGCTGAGCCTGCCGGACTTCCGCGCGGCGGAGCGCACGTTGCAGCTCCTGGTGCAGGTGGCCGGGCGCGCCGGGCGGGGCGAGGTCAAAGGGGAGGTGATGGTGCAGACCTACGCGCCGCACAGCCCGGCGGTGCAGTTTTCACGACACAACGACTTCGAGGGCTTCGCGCAGCAGGAGCTGGAGCAGCGGCGGGCGTTCCATTATCCGCCCTTCACGCATGTGGTCATCCTGGCCAGCCGGGGAAAGCACCAGGCGCTGGCGGAGCTGGCGTTGCAGACGCTGCACCGGCGGCTGGCCGTCGCCCTGCCGACGGATGTGATCATGGGGGAACCCTCCCCCTGCGCACTGGCGAAGTCGCATGGGCAGTTCCGCTTCCAGCTCCTGCTGCGCACGCCGAAAATCCGCCCCCTCTGCCGCCTTATCCAGCAAATCTTGCAGGCGACGACGCTGCCGGAGGGGGTGATTGTGACCTGGGATGTCGATCCGATCTCACTTTTGTGAATTTCATCTCGAGGCTGTGAAGAATCGAAGGGGACGTTGACATCATGCGTCCTGATTCCAATATTCGCCCCTCCATGACGACTGAGTCACGCCTTTCCTGTCTCCGCCTCGGATGCCTTGCCATCCTGGCCCTGCTGCTCCCCGCGTGCTCAAGCGCCGTCAACGGACCCGGAGGACGCATCGGAAAGGTGAAGTACTACCACATGATGCCGAACTACATGCTGAACACCAAGGATCCGGCGGTTATTTTCGAGCAGAAGTTCCACATGTACGGCGCGGTGACGAAGCAGGAGATCACGGACCGCTTCGGGCATTACTACACGGTGTTCTGGAAGGTGAACGACCGCACCGGGCCGGTGACCGTGCGGTTTGAGTATCAGCAGGCGCAGTCCGGCCTGGCGAAGCGCGTGCAGGAGCAGGTAGTCGATGACATCCGCCGCGGCAACGTCTCCAAATTTCAAGTCACAGGCCCCGAGTATGGCAAAAGCGGCCGCGTGACCGCATGGCGCGTGAGCGTGCTGCGCGGCAAGGAGGAACTGGTCAGCCAGCAGTCCGCCCTTTGGAACTGAACCCCGGCCTCATGACTCCCCCCGCGCATATTCTTGTCGGCACGATCGGACGTGTGTTCTGGATGCGTGTGGATGGAAAAGGAACATTTCAAAACAGCCTGCAGGCCAAGAAGGCGATGCAGCGTGTGATCGCCCAGGGCGCCAGGAATCTCGTGGTCGATCTGGAACGCTGCCCGATGATGGACTCCACCTTCCTGGGCATGCTGACCGGGACGGCCCTGACCCTGCGTGAGGCGGGCGGCGAAGGCACGTTGAGCGTCCTGAACGCCAACCAGCGCAACCTGCAACTGCTCACCAGCCTGGGCCTGGACCACATCCTGGAGCTGGACCGCGAGGGCAAACTGTGGGCTGACGAGCGCAGGCGGGCATCCTCCGCGCTGGAGCAGTGCGCCGAGGCAGGCGCGGACTGCAAGGAGGCGCAGACGCGGCATGTGCTCGCCGCGCACCAGGCGCTCGCGGACGTGAGCCTGGACAATGAATGCCGCTTTCATGACGTGATCGAGTTTTTGGAAAAAGAGCTGGAGGCAGGCACGAACGCTGCCTCCGCCTGAGGCGCCGCCCGGATGAGCCGGGACGCCGTTTGAACCCATGACGCCCGTTTTCATCTCCCTGATCCTGCTGCTTCTGCTGACGATGACGGCGGGCATCCTGATGCTGGTGCGGCTCGCCTTCCAGCAAAAGCACGCGCTTGTGACCTTGCGCGCGGAGGAGGAGGCCATCGTCGCCGAGGAGCGGCGCATGTTCCACTACCTGCACGACCTGGGGGAGGCCATCTGGCGGGATGACCAGCTGGCGTCCATGCACCGCCTCATTGTCGAAGGCGCGATCCGTGTGACGCAGAGCACCGGCGGCGCGCTTTATCTCTTTGACGAGGCTTCGCAGCGTCTCGTGCCGCGGCATCATTCCGAATTTTGCGCGCCGCTCATCGACGTGCCGGAGCGTGTGCGGCAGCAGATGCGGGAGAATCCCTCCGCCCTGCTGAACCTGCTGCGCATGCATGCCCTGGGCGTGGAGGAGGGCTTGCTGGGCGGCGTTTTCGTCCAGCAGAAGGCGGTGCTGGCCGCCGATCTCGCCGCTGACGCACGGCTGGGGCCGAGGCCGGTCGCCGGGCAGCAGGGCGTCACCGCGATGATCGGGCCGCTGAGTTTCGGCATGCGCCGGCTCGGCGTGCTGGCCGTCACTTCGCCCAAAACCGGGCGCAGTTACAACGCGAACGATTTCGAGGTCTTCAACTCGCTCATCGAGCAGTCCGCCTTCGCCCTGGCGAACGCGATGTCGCACCAGGAGGCGGCCCGCAGCCGCATCGACCAGCAGGAGCTGCTCAACGCCAGCCAGATCCAGCAGGTGCTGCTGCCGGAGCGCGATCCCGAGTGGCCCGGCTTCGCCGTCGCTGGAAAGAACATCCCGGCCCGCACGCTCAGCGGGGATTACTTTGATTATCTCAAACTGCCCGGCGGCAGGCACGGCGCGGTGATTGCCGACGTGTCCGGCAAAGGACTCGGCGCCGCGATGATCACCGTCATGTGCCGCGCCCTCCTGCGTGCGAAAGCGGCCTCCTCCGTCTCCCCCGCCGCCGTGCTGGCCGCGGTGAACCGTCAGATCGCACCCGACATCCGCGAGGACATGTTCATCACCATGTCCTACGTCGTGGTGGAAAAGGACGGCGCGAAACTCACGCTCGCCCGCGCCGGCCACAACGCCGCCCTGCTCTGGCGCAAGGCCTCCGGCCAGGTCGAGGCCATCCACCCGCCCGGCCTCGGCGTCGGTATCGACACGGGCAATGTTTTTGAACGCGTCACCAAGGACGAGAGCTTTGAGATGCAACCCGGCGACTGCCTCCTGCTCTACACTGACGGCGTGGACGAGGCCATGGATGCCAAAGGTCACGAGTTTGGCGAGGAGCGCGTGCAGGACCGGCTGGCCAAGTACGCGCCGCAGGGCCCCAAGGCGGTCATTGGCGGCATCATCGCCGACTTGGAGCACTTTTTGAAGGGTCGGCGCTCCCACGATGACATCACCTTGATTGCGATTCAGAAGACGGCATAGTCGCGGCCCCCCAAACCCCGCGAATAACCCTTCCCCCCATGATCGAGCCGAGTCCCGAAACGACCCAGCAAACCGAACCTGAAGCCATCCCGGCAGCCGCTGACGCTCTCAATGAGGAAGCGCCGCCCGCCGCCGCAATTGAGGAAGCCCCTCCTGCCGATCCCCTGACCCTGCTCACGCAGGAAGTCGAACGCTGGAAGGATCTCGCCTACCGCAGCCAGGCAGAGCTGGACAACTTCCGCAAACGCTCCGCCCGCGAGGCCCAGGAGGCCCGCGTCTACGCCAACGCCGACCTGCTGCGCGCCCTTTTCCCCATCCTCGACAATTTCGACATGGGCCTCGAAGCCGCACGCGCCGAGTCGGAGAAGTCCATGATCTTCATGGGCATGAGCATGGTGAACCGGCAGCTGCAGGACTTCCTGCGTGACAGCGGCGTGCAGGAAATCGAAGCCCAGGGCAAACCCTTTGACCCCAATCTGCATGACGCCGTCTCCCAGGAGGCCAACGCCGACATCGCCGAAGGCACGATCATCCGCGTGACCCGCAAGGGCTACAAGCTCAAGGACCGCCTCCTGCGTGCCGCCAGCGTGATCGTGTCGAGCGGCCCCGTCGTCGCATAAGTCATTCCGCAATCCGAACTCCGCATTCCGCAATCTAAATGGCCGCAAAACGCGATTACTACGAAGTCCTGGGCGTCTCCCGCGACGTCTCCGCCGAGGATTTGAAAAAGGCCTACCGCAAGCTCGCGGTGAAGTTCCACCCGGACAAAAACCCCGGTGACAAGTCCGCCGAGGACAAATTCAAGGAAGTCGGCGAGGCCTACGACGTGCTCAGCGACGACCAGAAACGTGCCGCTTATGACCGCTACGGTCACTCGGCCTTCGCTGGCGGCATGGGCGGCCCGGCCGGTGGTGGTGGAGGCTTCCATGATCCCTTCGACATCTTCCGCGAAGTGTTCGGCGGCGGTGGCGGCGGCATCTTTGAGCAGTTCTTCGGCGGTGGTGGTGGTGGTGGTGGTGGTGGTGGCGGTCGTCGTCGCGATGGTCCGCAACGCGGCAACGACCTGCGCTATGGCATGGAGATCACGCTCGAAGAAGCCGCGCACGGAGTCGAGCGCGAGATCGAATACGAGCGCAGCGCCTCGTGCAAAACCTGTTCCGGTTCCGGCTCCGCCAGCGGAGGCGGTGGCAAAAAAACCTGCCGCACCTGCGGTGGCGTCGGCCAGGTCATCAGTTCGCGCGGCTTTTTCCAGATTCAGCAGACCTGCCCCGACTGTAGCGGTTCCGGCGAGACGATCAGCGATCCCTGCCGCGCCTGCCACGGCACCGGGCGCTCGAAGGAACGCACCAAAGTGCGTGTCAAAGTGCCTGCGGGCATCGAAGACGGCTCGCGCCTGCGCTCCACCGGCAATGGCGACCTCGGCGTCAAAAACGGCCCCGCTGGAGACCTCTACATCGTCATCCAGGTCAAAGCGCACGAGATCTTCGAGCGTGAAGGCGATGACCTGCACTGCGACATGCCGCTTTCCTTCGCCACGGCGGCCCTGGGCGGAGAAATCACCGTGCCGACGATGGAAGCCAAGGCGTCGGTCAAAGTGCCCGCCGGCACGCAGAACGGCACCACCTTCCGCCTGCGTGGCAAAGGCATGAAAACCCTCGGCTCCGACCACCACGGCGACCTTTACGTCCATGTGCAAATCGCCGTGCCCACCAAGCTCAGCGCCGAGCAGCGTGAAAAACTCGACGAATTCGCCAAGTCCCTCGGCGAACAGACCTCGCCGATGGAGGAGAGCTTCTTCGAGAAGGCGAAAAAATTCTTCCGCTGAGCAGGCTTGAAGGCTAGACTCCGCCCATGACTGCCACTCTCGATGCCCTTACTGCCGACGGACGTGTCGTGATCACGTTCTCCGAATCCGCTGTCCCAACGCAGGAACGGGAAAGCTTCATCACCTTCCTCAAAGCCGAGTGGACGGCACGCCAGAGCCGCTTCACGGAGAAAGATGCCAAAGCTCTTGCCAATGACGTGGACTCCGCCTGGTGGAGAAAAAACCGTGAACGCATTCTGCGCAGCCTCGGCGAGGCATGAGCCAGAGCGTTGTCATTGATGCAAACCGCATCTTTTCCGAACTGATCGCGGCGAATCACCATCTGCGGCGTGTGTTCGCCTCGCAACCGGAGACAGAGTTCCACTGCCCAAAGTATGTGCTGGTGGAGCTGTTCAAACACAAGGAACGCATCGCTGAAGCCACTGGCTTGAACGAACCTGAGCTGCTGGCGCTCCTTCACACGTTGCTGGAGCGCATTCACTTCTTCGACGAAGATGCCATCAGCATTGGCAGTTGGACTGAGGCATGGCGTTTGTGCCGGGAGGTAGATGAAAACGATGTGGCCTATGTCGCGCTGACACTGGAACTTGGCGGCGATTTGTGGACGGGCGACCGCGAACTGGAGACCGGGCTGAGCAAGAAGGGCTTCACAAAATTTGGTTCTTCGCGGGTTTTAGTGGCTAGGGGAGGGCTTGAGATCAAGTCTGCCACAGTGAAAGAGGATGCGTATGCGGTAGTTGGCGAATGAGCGGAAGCCTCTCGCGGCGCTTTTGATCGCCTGGATGCGGCTGTTGAG
>JAEUHJ010000237.1 GCA_016795375.1 Verrucomicrobiaceae bacterium | reverse complement strand
TTGAAGCCATACCAGCCGACCCAGAGCATGCCGGTGCCGATGGCGCAGAGCACCATGCTGTGCGGAGCCATCTTTTCCTTGCCGAAACCTTTGCGCCTGCCGACGAGCAAGCACAGCACGAGGGCGCTCCAACCAGAGGTCATGTGGACCACGGTGCCGCCGGCGAAGTCGATGGCCGGGATTTTCGCGCCGCCGTTCCAGACGCCGTTCATGAGACCGTCGAAACCCCAGACCATGTGAGCGAGCGGGAAATAGACGATGAACATCCAGAGGGCGACGAAGAGCATGATGGCGGAGAACTTCATGCGCTCGGCGATGGCGCCGACGATGAGGGCGGGCGTGATGATGGCGAACATCAACTGGTACATCGCGAACACGTTGAAGCTGGGCCAGCCGGTGTAGTTGCCGTTGGGCGCGCCAGTGACGCCTTCAAGGAAGAAATACTTGAAGCTGCCGAGGTAGGGAGCCCAGGAAGGCGCGCCTTCGGCTGGATGCTCGCCGAAAATCAGCGAGAAGCCGCAGAAGTACCACAGGATGGTGACCAGGCCCGCGGCACCGAAGCACTGGGCGACGACGCTCAGCACATTTTTGGAGCGGACCAGGCCGCCGTAAAACAGGGCAAGTCCTGGCAGGGTCATGAAAAGCACCAGGGCGGCGCAGATCATGAGGAAGGCGTTATGCCCCGGGCCGGGGAGTCCGGCGAGCCTGCCATCAGCGGCGGGCGCCAGGTTGTTAAAATACTGAAAGTGATCCCCCAACTGCTTTTCGGCCGCGTCCAGGCGTTTGGTGACATCCGCCAGCGATGGCGCGGCAGGAGCGGTGGCTGTCACAGCCGGGGCGGCAGTCGGCGCGGCGGCATCCTGCCCGCTGGCGGCGCCAGGGTTGAATGTGAGTGAGGTGAGGGCGGCGGCGGCCGCGGCAAGCGCCATGCCGCGCCAGGTTCGGGTGTGGTTGGGTTTCAGCATAAGTAAGGGTGTGGAATGAACTCCAGCCAAAGCCAAAGCACGGCGCGTGCCAAGTTTTGAGGAGGTTTTCCCACTCCGGTGACTCAAACCTGGTTTTGGGGCCACAAAAAAGAGGCTGGGACGCCCGTGTTTCGCTCCCAGGAAAAAATCAGCCCGCATGCCGCCGCGGAGGTTTCAGGTCGTTCGCTCAAGGCCTATGGGACAACCCGGCTGCGTGCGTTCTGGTCAATTTGACACCATGAAAACCGCTGACATAGCCGGACAAGTCGCGTGGCTAACCCAGTTCGTGTGCCGGAGGTTGGTGAAAAATCCTGCAAGTCTCCCTGAACGGTCGCTGGGGACGAGCACTGGATGGTGGTGGGAGCCGTGTGCCGATACGTTCGGAAAGCAGGGACGCACGCTCATCTGGGCCTCTGCGTCGAGAAGCTTGTTTGCGCGCTCTTTTTTGTCCAGTTGGCACTGGCATGGTGCTCGCTGTGGGTTGTTCCATGTCCCTCATGAATTTCCCGGATGAGCAAAAAGAAAGGCGGGTGGATGACCACCCGCCTCAGCGTTTTTGGAGAACAAGGCCCGCTTATTTCACAAACGGGCTGCCGACCAGCTTTTTGAAGCCCTCCACCAATTTGGCGATGGCGTCTTTCGGGCCGGTGAGCTTGATGAAGACATTGGAGTCTTCGGTGGGGACGATGGCTGCGATGAGGGTGTGGTCCGCTTTGGGGGTCTTGGCTCCCATGGGCGGGCCGTCGTTGTAGGTGCCGGTGGCGGTCACGAGGGTGATTTTTTTGCCTCCGGCGTCGATTTCCTCACGCTTGGACTCGGGCGTGCCCTGGAACTGGCCGAGCCAGCGCTGGACGTTGGCCTCCACACCACCGCCACCTCCCGGGCCGGGGAAGTGGTAAAACACAGCCTCGACCGGCTTTTCAAGACCTTCGATTTTGGCGGCGAGGGTTCCGGCACGGAACATGCCGGTGCTTTCCACCGCCGCCCAAGGGGCGGCGTATTGGAAGGTCAGGCCGGCGACTTCGAGCTTCCCGTCCTCCGCGCGGAGGGCGGAGGCCAGGAGGCCGAGGACGAGGAGGGAGGTGGTGAGGATTTGCCTCATGTGCGCGTCAGGTTGGGAGGTGCCGGGTTACTTTGTGACGTGCATCACGCCGCGCATGAGCAGCCAGTGGCCGGGGAAGGTGCACATGTAGGGGTAGTCGCCCGCCTCGGCAGGGGCGGTGAACTCGATGGTTTCGGTCTGGTTCGGCTGCACAAGCTTGGTGCTGGCGAGGATGTCGGGCTTCGCGGCTTCGGGGATGTAGTGCTTCGCCATGCCCTGGGGGTCGGCGAGCATGGCGTTGGCGAGCGCGCCGACGGCGTCGAGCTTGCCGGGCTTGAGCAGGAGGAAATTATGCGGCTGCGGGGCGATGCTGCCGGTGTTGTTGAGCGTGAGCTTCACTTTCTGGCCGGCCTTGACCGACAGCTCGGTTTTGTCATAGCCCAGCGGGTTCTGCGCGTGCGGCTTGATCTCAAGCGTGGCGACGTCCGCATCCTGGGCGATGGCGGGCATGGCAAGGGTGGTGATGGCGAGGAGGAGGAGGGTCTGTTTTTTCATGGTTGTGATGGACGGTCTTTTTTTTGACGGGGAGTCATTAATCGGGCGGTGTCCGGACGGTTTTTCAACGACTTTTTCCGGTGATTCCTGCGCCTGGCTTGCGGCGGGAAAGTTCCGGTGCATGCAGGCCGTATTCAGAGCATCCCCATGAATCCTTTTCGTGAAACCTCCCTCGCCGCGCATTCGCTGAGCCGTCGCAACGTGTTGCGCGGACTCGGCACGGTGATGTCGCTGCCATTCCTGGAGTCCGCCGGGTTCCGCGCCTTTGCCGCCGAGGCGAAAAAACCGGCGGGGAAGCCCATGCGGGCGGCATGGCTGTACATTCCCAACGGAGTGAATGTGGAGCGGTGGATGCCGTCAGGGGAAGGGGCCGGCTACCAGCTTTCCCCTTCGCTGAAGCAGGTGGAGAAGCATCGTGATGATTTCATGGTGATCTCCGGCCTGATGCAGGATTTTGCGCGCAGCCACGGCAACGGCGGCGGCGACCACGCGCGGGCGACCGCGACTTTCCTGACCGGCTGCATGCCGAAGAAAACGGCGGGCGCGGACATTCATGCCGGCATTTCGGTGGACCAGATCGCGGCGCGGAAGATCGGCCATCTCACGCGTCTGCCTTCGCTGGAGCTGAGCACGGACGGCCAGCGCAGCTCGGGGAAGTGCGACTCGGGTTATTCCTGCGCCTACCAGTTCAATCTGGCGTGGAAGAACGAGACGATGCCGATGGCGCCGGAGATGGATCCCCGGCTGGTCTTTGAACGCATGTTCGGCATCGGCGCGACGGCGGGCAACGGACACGAGGCGGCGCGCGCGAAACGCATGCAGAAGAGCATCCTCGACACGGTTTTGAGCGAGGCGAGGAGCCTGCAAGGCAAGGTGAGCGCGGGCGACCGCCGCAAGCTGGACGAGTACTTTTCCTCGGTGCGTGACATCGAGCAGCGCATCGAGCGCGCGGAGAAGTTCACCGCGCAAATGCCCGATGTGAAAATCCCCGATGGTGTCCCGGACTCCTACGAGGAGCACATCCGAGTGATGTTTGACCTCATGACACTGGCTTTCCAGACGGACACGACACGTCTGGCGACGTTCATGCTGGCGCATGACGGCAGCAACCGCAGCTTCCCCGAACTCGGCGTGCCGGACGCGCACCATTACCTGTCACATCATCAAAGCGATCCGCAGAAGCTCGAAAAGATCGCGAAGATCGACCAGTTTTACCTGCGGCAGTTCGGTTACTTTCTCGACAAGATGAAATCCGTGAAAGAGGGCGACCAGACGCTGCTGGACAACTCGATGATCGTGTTTGGTGGAGGGATCGGAGACGGGAACCGTCACAATCACGACAATCTGCCCATCCTGCTGGCCGGACGCGCGGGCGGGACACTCACGCCAGGCAAGCGTGTCGTCCTGCCGGGTGAGACACCGATGACAAACCTGTATCTTTCGATGTTGGACCGTCTGGGCGTTCCCGCTGAGAAAGTGGGCGACAGCACGGGCA
This sequence comes from Verrucomicrobiaceae bacterium, assembly GCA_016795375.1. GTDB lineage: Bacteria > Verrucomicrobiota > Verrucomicrobiia > Verrucomicrobiales > Verrucomicrobiaceae > Prosthecobacter. The sequence goes on along the minus strand of JAEUHJ010000237.1, from coordinate 1,508 downwards.
GGCTGGAAGTCAGTTGAGCCTTGCCCGGGCAAGGTCATGCTCCCTCAACGCCCGGCAGGGAGGGGACGTCTGATGGTGGGAGGCAGATCCGGGCTGGATTTTTGGATGCCGGGCGGGGGCAGGTCGCCGCCTGTGCCTGGCTTGCCGCCTGATTTGCCGCGCACTCCGTTTTTGCTGATGCCTGGCGGCAACTCGTCGCCCTCCCCGGTCTTATGGATGGTCGAAACCTGCCGGGGGGACATGGGTAGCGAGTACCAGTGCATTTGCGGGACGGCGCTCAGCTCGACCCACTGCTGGGAGCCGAGTTTTTTCCACTCCAGCTCCACCACGGCCCAGACGTGGGTTTCCCAAGGAAGCCGCACGCGAAGTTCCTGCGCGAGTGCGGAGTCTTTATCAAGGAAGACGGACGCCTGGTATGAATTGGGCGGTGCCGGCATGACGCGGAATGCATCTTTGCGTTCCACGTTGGGGACGCCATCCTCGAAATAGTGATGACGGATGATGCCGACGTGGAAGCGTGCCGGTCCTTCTTGATAAGTCTGGAAAAACTTCTCGAGCAGGCGGTCTTTGAACTCCACGAAGGCGAGCCAGTCCACCTTGAAGCCGTCGGGCTGCTCCTCCAGCATCACGGGAACCGGGAACTCCCACGCCTTGTTTTCGATGCTGAAGATGCAGTGCCTGCCGGAGCCGATCTCAGGATTCGGGTCCATGCGGACGAACTGGATGCGGTCCACGACTACCGGCCCGTCAACGATGCGTGAATAATAACGCTCTATCAATGGCTTCATGTGCTCCGCGCCCAAAGTGTGGCCCAGACGCTCGGAGAGCGTGCTTGCGGCAAGAAATTTCTTGAGGGCGTTCATCGCGGGCCGGGCTTCAGGCGGGGCATCGTCCTCCGCAGTTTCCGGGGCTTTCGCGGTCATTTCAGGTGTCGCGGCTGACGGCGGGGGAGAACCCGCGACCACAGGGGGTTTTGAAGACACTTCCAGCATGACGCCGGGAGGCGGCGTTTTTTGAGGCGAGGCGCCGGACGGCATGGTGTTTCCAGATGAAGTCATCGCGGAATCCGCCGGCTGCACCGCGCGCGTGACGACCTCAGCCGGATCAAATCCACCTGCCGAGGGTATGTTTTTTTTCGGCGATGCCTCCGCTGTGGCCGTCGGCATGGATTCCGGCTTGATGGTTTTGCTGGCGATGTCTTCCGCGGCTGGCGTGCTTCCAGGCAGGGCAGGGGGCAAAGCCGGCTGGCTTGACGACATGCCTGTGCTGCTGGTGGGGGATGTTTCCGCTTCCTCCTGCCCCGCCAGCTTTGGAAAAATATCCGGCGGCAGATGGTCTTTGAGCAGATAGCCGACGATGCCGAGAAAGCCGATCATGAACACGGCCGCGAAGGCAAGCCTGATGAAATTCGCGCCTCGTGGCGCGCGCAAACTGGCGATACTGTGTCCTGCGGGCATCGCAGAAGCTGACAGATCGCGGCCAGGTACACCGCCGAGGGCGAGCGGGGG
>JAEUHJ010000234.1 GCA_016795375.1 Verrucomicrobiaceae bacterium | reverse complement strand
GCCCCGCTGAAAGGCAAGACTTGCGCCGTCATCGGCTTCGGCTCCCAAGGCCACGCCCACGCCCTGAACCTCAAGGAGAGCGGCGTCAAAGTCATCATCGGCCTCTACCCGGGCTCCAAGAGCCGCAAGGTGGCTGAGGAGAAGGGTCTCAAGGTTGTGGACACCGCAGAAGCTGTGAAGGCCGCTGACGTCATCTTCGTCGCCGTGCCGGACACGAAGATCGGCGGCGTGTACAAAAAAGACATCGCCCCCAACCTCACGAAGGGCAAGACGCTGCTGTTCTCCCACGGCTTCGCCATTCTCTACAAGACCGTCGTGCCGCCGAAGGACGTGAACGTGATCATGGTGGCCCCGAAAGGCCCGGGCCACATCGTCCGCCGCCAGTACACCGAAGGCAAAGGCGTGCCCGCCCTCATCGCCATCCATCAGAACGCCGACAAGCAGGCCAAGAAGATCGCCCTCGCCTGGGCGCACGGCATTGGCGGCACCCGCGGCGGTGTCATCGAGACCACCTTCAAGGAAGAAACCGAGACCGATCTCTTTGGTGAGCAGACTGTCCTCTGCGGTGGCGCCAGCGCACTGGTCCAGGCCGGCTTTGAAGTGCTGGTGGAAGCCGGTTACTCCCCCGAGATGGCCTACTTCGAGTGCTTGCATGAGCTGAAGCTCATCGTCGATCTCATGAACGAATCCGGCATCGCCGGCATGCGTTTCTCCATCTCCGAGACCGCCAAGTGGGGCGACGTGAAAGTCGGCCCGGCCATCATCGACAAGTCGGTGAAGGTCCGCATGAAGAAGGCGCTCAAGGACATCCAGACCGGCAAGTTCGCCAAGGAATGGATCAAGGAGACCGAGACCGGCTACAAAAAGTTCAACAAGCTGCTCAAGGACGGCGAGAAGCATCCGATCGAGAAGACCGGTGCCCGCCTCCGCAGCCTGATGCCGTGGATCAAGAAGCGCGACATCAAAGGCGCGCAGGCCAGCTACTCGTAATTGACTGGTGCCGTCAAGGAGTCAGAAAATTCAATGCAGAGCGCGGACCGGAGACGGTCCGCGCTTTTTTGTCCGCCGTCACGCCTGGGAATCTCCGCCCCACGCAAACAGCCGTCGCCAAGGTCACAAATCCTTCTTCCGAAACACACGCAGCGCCAGCCCCAGCGGGGCGGCGATCCAGAGCGTGAGCACGCCGAGGGTGAAGGTCATGCCAAGACGGGAGCCGAGGAATTCCTGCATCACGGCACCCGTCATGCCCATGAGCGCGGAGACATCCATCTGGAGCATCACGAAGGTGCGGGCCAGGTCGATGGGGTTCAGGGCGACAAGGGCGATGACGGCCTTTTCCAACGGATAGTCCTGGAAGGTGAAGAGCACGAGCAGCAGCAGACCGTCGTAGAGCAACGCGAAAAAAAACCACTGGAGCATGGCCATGCCCATGCCACGCGCCTTGTCCCGGCTGCACACCGCGCCGAGGAAGGCCAGCGCGGTGAAGGAGAAGGTCAGGAGAAGCCCGGCGAGCAGGATGCAGCCGCCGGTGAGGCTGCTGTCATACGCCGCCACGGGCAAGCCGACGCCGGCGAGCAACGCCAGGCCGAGCGCGAGGCTGACGCCGAGATATTCGCCGAGCAGGATGGTTCCCCGGCGCAGCGGCTGGGTGGAGAGCAGCTCGATGAACTCGTAGGAGTTGTAGTAGTGGATGGTGGCGAAGATGAGGCTGGTGAGCGGCACGAGCATCAGCACCATGCTCAGGATGCTGGCGAGGCTCTTGCCCGTGTCCGCGTCCATGTTGAACAGCCCGATGCTGGCCGCGGCGAGAAAGACGGTGTAGGCCAGCACGATGCGGCTGCGCAAAATGTCGAGCAGGACGTGTTTGACGATCTTGAGAATCATGAGGGCGGCATGGGTGTGGCGTTTTGCGCCTCGCGCATCAGGCGGGCCATGAGCCGGCCGAGACGCTCACCGCCGCTTTCCTCGCGCAACTCGGTGATCGGACGACAGAAACGAAGGCGGCCCTCGATGAGGAAGATGACGTCCGTGGTCATGTCCTCGAGATCACTGAGGATGTGGGAGGTGAGCAGCACGAGTTTTCCGCGCCGGCGCTCGGCGTTGACCTTCTCCTTCAAGATTTCGACGGAGACGGGGTCGAGTCCGGCGGTGGGTTCGTCGAGCACGATGATCTGCGGATCGAAAAAGAACGCGGCGCAGGCGCTGACACGCTGGCGGGTGCCACCGGAGAGCGTGCGCATCGGCTTGTCGGCGATGCGGCGCATCTCAAAAGCGTCCATGAGCTCCTCGTCACGTTTTTGCGACGACGGGCGCAGCTCCGCGAGCATGTCAAATAGCTGGGCGACGCGCATGTTGTCCGGATAACGTCCGATCTGCGGCATGTAGCCGATGCGCGAGCGCAATTCCGGCGAGCGCAGCAGATCGACGCCATCGAGCGTGACGCTGCCGCTGTCGGGAATGACCGTGCCGAGCAGGCATTTGATGAAGGTGGTCTTCCCGGAGCCGTTCGGGCCGATCAGTGAAAAAGCATGACCACCGCCCATGGTCACGCCGAAGTCGTCGAGCACGCGGAGGCGCCCGAAAGTCTTGGTGATGCCGCTGGCGATGATCATGCGCGTTTGATTCGTCTGGTACGCGGGGCATTCCTGCCCCGTTACCGTGCTGCTCAGTTGGAAGGCGGCAGCAGCACGCCGTCAACAACGTGAATGATGCCGTTGGAGGCGGGAATGGTGGCGATGACGGTGGAATTGCCGTTGAGCGTGATTTTGCCGTCCTTGTTCGCGATTTTCACATTGCCGCCGTTGGCCATGCCGAGGCTCATGCCATCACGCAGCATCTCCGGTTTGAAGCTGCTGACGGCCACATGGTATTCGAGGATGTCACGCAGCTTGTCCTTGTTCTCCGGTTTCACGAGCGTCTCGACGGTGCCGGGCGGCAGCTTGTCGAAGGCGGCGTTCGTCGGCGCGAAAACGGTGAACGGGCCGGCATTGGAGACGACATCGAGATACTCGGCGGCCTTCAAGGCGGCCACGAGCGTGGTGTGATCCTTGCTACCGGAGGCGATGCGCGGGATGTCGGGCTTCGAGTCCTTGTCCTGCACGGCGGACTGGCCTGCGGCGGGGGCTTCGGAACCCGCGCTGGAGGCCGCAGGCGCCGTGTCGCTGGAGTCTCCGCACGCGGCGAGCAACAACGCAAGCGAGGCGGTGATGATGAGGCGATGTGTTTTCATGGTTGGTGTTGGGTTGGTTGTGAGGCGGGAATCAGGGCGGTGGGCGGCGGATGCGGCCGCATGGCGGGTGTGCTGTCGATGACGCTGTCGGGGGTGACGGAGGGGAATGCCTTCTCCGCGCGGTCGAGCAGCCGCACCATGAAGCTGTGCATGAGAAAGAGGGACGCAGGCACGCGCTCGGTGAGGATGGCGAAGAGACTCACCGGGCGGAAAGGAACGTCGCCGGTGCCGTCGTGACGCAGGTCGTAGCCTTCGTAGCGGTCCCAGTAGTTGCGGGCGAACTCATGGTCGGCGAGGTCGCCGTTCGTGCCCACGTCGAAGGAGTTGCGTGTGAAGGTGTTCGCGGTGAAGCGGTTGCTGCTGCCGTTGGACATGATGCGCAGCGCCCAGCCGTTTTCACGGAAGTGATTGCCCTCGTAGCGCACGCGGGTGGCGCCTTGGGAGTAGAGGCCGGTGGAGTTCCGGTCAAACAGGTTGCCCGTGACCTCGCTGTCTGTCACGTCCTTGATGAGCAGCCCGTAGGACGAGCTGCCCCAGTTTTGATCAAACACATTGTCACGCATGATGACGGCGCGGGAGTACATGACGGCCACGCCAGCGCCGTTGCGGGTGAAGCGGTTCGCACGGTAGAGGCTGTCATTGGAGAACATGAAATGCAGGCCGTAGCGCATGTTGTTCTCGACGCTGTTCTCCTCCATCGCGGACGCGGACGCGTGCTCGAGGTAGATGCCGTCGCGATGGCCGGTGACGCGGTTTCCCCGGACGCGGACGCCCTTGCAGCTCCATAGGTGGATGCCGTTGCCGCTGTTGATTTCGAGGTCGGAGAGGCCGTGCAGGATGTTTTCACTCACGATGCCGGGACCGGACTTGGAGAGATAGATGCTGTAATCGCAGTCCCGCAGCTCATTGTGCTCGATCACAAAATCACGCGCCTGGTCCACGAAGACCCCGGCAAGCTCCTGCGTGCTGGAACGACCGCCATTGATGATGCGGAAGCCGCGCACCGTGACACCATTGGCGGCCACACGGAGGATGGGATGCTTGAATTCGCCATCGAGCACCGGGCGGCCCACGCCTTCGAGCACGAGCGGCTTGTCCACGCTGATCTGCCCCTCGCGGTAGGTGCCGCTTCTGACACGCACGGTGTCTCCCGGCTTCGCGGCGGCGATGGCGCCGCGGAGGGTGGGATGGGCGCCGCCCGCTCCTGCTTCAAGAACCGCCGCGCCTGCCGCCAGTGGAGCCAGCAGCAGGCTGAGAGCAGCGAGGCGACGTTTCATGACTCTGGATCAAGGCTCCATCACGACCTGCGGCCAGGAGGCTGCGGCACCCTCGCCCGCGCTGGCCTTCACGGCATCGCGCTCGGCCTCGGTGGCAAAGGCGGGAGTGTTGCTGGCCATCGGGCTTTTGACGGCTCCTCTCAGGAAAAAGGCGCTCTGCACAGGAATGAAGGCGTTCGGGCGGTTGAAGTCTCCCACATAGCGCTCGTGGATGTCGCCTTCGATGAGCGCGCCGTCTTTGACGAAGTCATGCATGCAACAGAGGTCGTCGAATTTGAACACACGTCCCTTCTTGGTGACGATCTGGCAGCCGAAACGCTGGTCGCTGATGGTCATGCGGCAGCTTTCGCACTCGTCCTTGCCATAGCGCATGGCTTCTGGTCCGCGCTCGCAACTGGTGATCATGATTGTCACGAACAGCGTGACGACGATGGCGGCGGCATGGATCACACCGCTGCTTTTCACCGGACTCTTCCGGCGCCCGCGCAAGAACTGCTCCCAGCCCAGAAGAATGCCAGAGAACACGCCGGAGACGATCATGATGCCGCCGCCGATGTCCGGCCCGGAGTAGGCCACAAAATTGAGCAATGCCTTGTAGCCGATGATCGGCGGCTGGTAGGACATGCCGGGCACCTGGATGGCGGCGTGCGGGTCGAGGTTATGCCCGTACTCATAGCTCCAGCGGTAAAAATCCGCCAGACCGGCCAGGGCCCCGAGACACAGGGTGATGACATAGATCCACAGCCAGCGCCGGGTGCCCATGAAGGCGGAAAGCAATCCGAGCGCGATCAGCCCGCCCATCACATAAATCATGAAACCGAACTCCGGAAACATCTCCTCCCGGATCATGGCCATGCCGATGTAGTGGTTGAGTCCGTTGATGATGTCGAAGGCTCCTGAGAGATGGTCGATCCATATCTTCATGTTCAGCCCCTCGGGATACTGGGGCGCCCAAAGCTGGATCTGCCACAACGGCGTGAAGAAAGCGCTCACCATGGACAAGACGGCGATGAAATGCAAAAGGCGCGAGATGGGATGAAGACGGTTCATGATGGTTCGAGATGTGGACTCCCCGCGCCCTCCGCCAGCGAGGACGGAGGGAGATGCTGCCGGAAGTCTGCCCTGCGATTTGATTTATGGCACACCGGGTTTCGCCGGGGCGGGGGCAGGAACGGGCGCTGCTGGCGCAGGTGTCGGAGCAGGAGCGGGAGCCGCTGGCGCAGGTGTCGGAGCCGGGGCAGGAGCTGGTGCGGCGGCTTTTGCGGTGGTGATCTTGTCACCCAGGCCCCATTTCAGCGGCACCTTGGCCTCCGGCGGTGAGACACGCAGATAGCCCTGCATTTCCTGGTGCAGCGCGGAGCAGAAGTCCGTGCAGTAGAAGGGAATCACTCCCACGCGGTCAGCCACCCATTTCAGCGTCTGCGTCTCACCAGGCATGATGAGCAGCTCGGCGGCCTTTGATCCTTTGATGACGAAGCCGTGCGGCACGTCCCAGTCTTGCTCAAGATTGGTGACATGGAAATACACCTCGTCACCCGGCTGGATGCCTTCGATGAGGTCCGGTGAGAAGTGCGAGCGCATCGCCGTCAGATAGACATGCACCTTCGTTCCTTCACGCACGACGCGGGAGTCGTTCTCGCTCTTGGTGGCGTGCGGATGCTTGTTTTCCTCAATGGGATAGAACTTGAGCGAGTTCGGGGCCACGAGGCTGGCAGGAATGGCGTCCGCGTAGTGCGGCTCGCCCACGGTGGGGAAATCCAGCAGCAGCTTCATCTTCTCACCGCTGATGTCGATGAGCTGGGCGGACTGGGTCAACTCCGGCCCTGTGGGCAGGTAGCGGTCCTTCGTGATCTTGTTGTAGGCGACGACATATTTGCCGTGCGGCTTCATCGTGGAGCCGCCGGGCACGCTGAGATGGCCCACGGAGTAATAGGTGGGGATGCGGTCCACGACCTGCAGCGTCTTCGGATCCCACTTCACGATCTCCGAGGAGACGAACATCGAGGTGTAGGCGAAGCCTTTGTCATCGAACTCGGTGTGCAAGGGGCCGAGGCCAGGCTTCTTCACCTCGCCGTGCAGTACTTCCTCATACTTCAGCACCGGGATGCCATGGAAGTCACCGTCGTATTTTTTGCCGGCGATCGCAGCCTGCACCTTGTCAAAGGAGAAGACCGGGATCACCGCGGCCAGCTTGCCGCTGCCGACGATGTAGTTGCCCGTCGGATCGGTGTCGCAGCCGTGCGGGGATTTCGGGCAGGGCATGAGATAGACGATGTCCTTCAGCTCCTTCGGATCCAGCATCGTCACATCCTCGAGCATCGTCGAGGTGCCGGTGTGCGTGTGGTCGTCATACACATTGTGCGCGTATTTGGACTTCACCTTCTTGCCTTTGCCGGCTGCGACGTATTCCTCGCACTTCTTCCAGTTCACGCAGGTGATGTAGTCCTTGTCCTTCTGGGAGGCGTTCACCTCCAGCAGCGTGTGGGCCTGCTCGCTGTTGTAGCAGGAGAAGAAGAACCAGCCGTGGGATTTGCCCTTTCCGGCGCGGGCGAGGTCAAAATCCATGCCCGGCATCAACACCTGGAAAGCCAGGTTCAAGCGGCCGGTGTCAGGCGCCACCTTCACAAAGCTGATGGTGGATTTGAAGTTCTCCTTGAAGCTGTCGATCGGCACGTCGGGATTCGCCCCCTCATAAGAGAGCGGCACCGCGAAGCGCGTGCTTCCCACCACATACTCCGTGTCCTGGGTGATGAAGGGTGAGGAGTGATTCCCCGCGCTGTTCGGCAGCTCGATGATCTCCTCCGTGCGGAAGGTCTTCAGGCTGATGCGGGCGATGCGCGTCGTGTTGTTCGAGTTGATGAAGGCCCAGCGTCCGTCCTGCTCGCCCTTCGTCATCGAGAGCGAGATGTGGTGGCTGTCATCCCACGGCAGCATGCCGTGGGAGGTGTTCAGCATCGGCTTCGTCTCCTCGCTGTAGCCCCAGCCGCACTCAGGGAACTGCGAGAACACCGGGATCTGGCGCAGCAGACGGCCCGAGGGCAGTCCGTACACGCTCACGTTGCCGCTGAATCCACCGGAGACGATGCTGTAAAACTCATCGTGCTTGCCCGGCGCGACATAGACTTTTTCCGCCGCACCTCCGGTCTGGGCGGTGGCGACGAGATTCTTCGGTTTGCAGCCGGTGAAGGTCATGCTCGCGCCGAAGGCGGCGCAGAGCACGACTGAATGGACAAATGAGCCTCTGGTTTTCATATGGGTGTTTGGAATGTGATGGGTGAAATGACCGCTGTTACTTCTCGCCGTCGTTGCTGCGCATGAACTCCAGCACCTTGCGCGCGTCCTCGACGGTGACGTTCTGGTTCGGCATGCGCACGAGGCAGAGTTCGAGCTGCTTCTGCGCTTCGGCATCCGTGGAGAGCATCATGTCCGTGTTGCAGATCATGTTCAGAATCCACACCGGCGTGCGGCGCTTCGTCACGTCCTTCCAGCCAGGTCCCACGAGCTTTGTCGTGTCCAGCTTGTGACAGGGCATGCACTTGCCGTCATAAGTGGTTTTTCCAGCGGCCACCCAGTCCTGTTTCAGCGGATTGGTGATCTCCACGCTTTTGATCTCAGGCCCGTGCGGCACCGGCTGGCTGGCGACGATCTCTCCCGGCGTGGGCGCCTGCTCGGCCTCTGCCTCCGCTTCTTCTTTGCTTCCACAGCCGGCCAGCAGCAGAGTTGCGATGAGAGGGAGAAACTTGAGGGATGTTTTCATGACTTGTCGGGGATGGGTGATGGTTTTCACTGACGCGGTCATGTATGCAGGGGCAGTCCCTCCCCCGCTCCACCGATCTTGCCAAGCATGGAGATTATGTTGCATCTTCGACCGGCGGCGATCAGGCTGGCCTCCGCAAAAACCGCCAACTCAAAACCACTATCCGCCGAGATGACCCGCTTAAACTGCTGCATTCCATACTCCATCCATCATGCCTGAACCCAAACCTGACCTCACAGGCCGCGTCGGCATCGAACTCCTCGTGAACTCCTTTTACACTCGCGTGCGGGATGATGAGATGCTCGGCTTCATCTTTGACAAAGTAGCGCAGACGAACTGGGAGACCCATCTGCCAAAGATGTACGCCTTCTGGGAGACGGTGATGTTCCGCAGCGGCGGCTTCACCGGCAATCCACTGGCCGCGCATGCGAAGCTCGTGCCGCTCACCGACATGGGACGGGACAAATTCGACCGCTGGCTCACGCTCTTCCGCGCCACGGTGGATGATCTCTTCGAGGGCGAGAATGCCGAGCACATCAAAAACTGCGCCGCCGACATGGCGAACGTGATTTTCAGCCGCATCAACCACGTCCCCGATCCACGCTTTGATCCCGCAAATCTCACGCCGGAGCAGCGCGAGAGGTACGCACGCTACAAATCTCCCACACCATGAAAACAACACCACGCATCATCCTGGCCGTCAGCGCCGCCGCCCTGCTCACACAATGCGGTGACCACGAGCTCAGCCCGAACGAAAAACAATCCCAGGAGACCTTCATCAAGACGATGGAGTCCTATAAAACCGCCACGCCTGCCGCGGTGGCAGCAGCGCCTTCGGCGGAGGCGCTGGCGGATCCCACCAAGCAGCCGGACAAGCCCGTCTCCGGCACGGAGAATGCCGTGCTCACCGATGCGCCGAATGTGCCGCCGCCCCTCACGCGGGATCACCCCACGAAGGTGACGATCCAGCTCGAGGTGCAGGAAATCGTCAAACGCATGGCCGATGGTGTGAACTACACCTTCTGGACCTTCGGCGGCAGTGTTCCCGGAAAGTTCATCCGCATCCGCCAGAATGACGAGGTGGAGTTTCATCTGCAAAACCGCCCGGACAGCAAGATGCCGCACAACATCGACCTGCACGCCGTCACCGGCCCCGGCGGCGGCGCGGCGGCCTCCTTCACGGCGCCGGGACACGCCTCGGTGTTCTCCTTCAAGGCACTGAATCCCGGCCTCTATGTCTATCACTGCGCCACGGCGCCGGTGGGCATGCACATCGCCAACGGCATGTATGGCCTCATCCTCATCGAGCCCATCGGCGGACTGCCGAAGGTGGACAAAGAATTCTATGTCATGCAGTCGGAGTTTTACACCAAGGGGCCCTACGGCCAGGCCGGGCTGCAACCCTTCAGCATGGAAAAGGCGCTGGCGGAAGATGCCGACTACGTCGTCTTCAACGGCAGCGTCGGCGCGATGGCCGGTGACAATGCCGTGCAGGCCAAGGTGGGTGAGAAAGTGCGTCTCTTCGTCGGCAACGGCGGCCCTAACCTCACCTCCTCCTTCCACGTCATCGGCGAAATTTTTGACAACGTGTATCTCGAAGGCGGCATGAAGCCCGCGCAGCATCAGGTGCAGACGACGATGATCCCCGCCGGTGGCTCCAGCATCGTGGAATTCGGCCTCGACGTGCCGGGAACGTATATTTTGGTCGATCACAGCATCTTCCGCGCCTTCAACAAAGGAGCGGTGGGCATGATCAAGGTCAGCGGCCCTGACAATCTCGTCGTCTATTCCGGCAAGCAGGATGACCGCATCTACCAGCTCGAAGGCGGCGCCATCCAGAGCATCGCCCAGGCATCCTCACAGCCTGCGCCCGCTGCGAACAAGGGGGAGCGCATCACGCGTGGCAAAACTCTCTACACCAGCGTCTGCATGGCCTGCCATCAGGCGGAGGGCCAGGGCATCCCGAAGGCATTCCCGCCGCTGGCGAAGTCCGACTACCTCAATGCGGATGTGAAGCGCTCCATCGGCACCGTGCTGCATGGTTTGCAGGGCAAAGTCACCGTGAATGGCGAGGTGTATGAGAGCATCATGCCTCAGCTCGGCCTCAATGACGAGCAGGTGGCCAACGTGCTCACCTACGTCTATAGCCAGTGGGGCAACAACGGCACCGAGGTGCTGCCCGCGATGGTCAAAGAAATCCGCGACACGGTGCCCGCGCCTGCCGCGCCCAATGGCGCACATTGATCGTCATCACGCACACGTCTCATGAAGATCGTCACGCTCATCGCCTGCTGCTGTCTGGCCCCCCCCGGCCTGCTGCCTGGGCGTGGCGAATCTCCTGCAGCAGTGCCATCGCCACCGCCCGGCATGGTCGCCATCGCTGGCGGCAGCTACAAGCCGCTCTACGCCAAAGAGGCCAGGCCACGCACCACGCAGCCCTTTTTCATCGACATCACGCAGGTCACGAATGCGCAGTTCCTCGACTTCGTGACGAAACATCCCGCATGGCGGCGCTCGCAGATCAAACCCACGCTCGCGGACAAAAACTACCTCGCCCATTGGCGTGGCGATCTCGATCCCGGCGATGAAAAAGCACTCGCCATGCCCGTGGTGAACGTCTCGTGGTTCGCCGCGAAGGCATTCTGCGAAACGCAGGGCAAACGCCTCCCCACGCAGGACGAATGGGAATTTATCGCCCGTGCCGATGCCACCCGGCTGGATGCCAGCAGCGATCAGGCATTCCTCCGCCAGCTCCTCGAATGGTATTCCCAGCCCGCCAGCGGGCCGCTGCCCGCCGTGGGCGAGGGCGTGCTCAATGTGCATGGCGCGCGCGGCCTCCACGGCGTCATCTGGGAATGGGTGCATGACTTCAACAGCACCATGATCGTCGGTGACTCGCGTGGAGACGGCTCGCTGGAGCGGAAGCTCTTCTGCGGCGCAGGCTCGCTGCTCGCCGCCGATGTCAGCAACTACGCCGCCTACATGCGCTACGCCTTCCGCAGCAGCCTGAAGGGGGATTACTGCGTGCGCAGCCTCGGCTTCCGCGCTGCGAAATCCGTGAAGGAGGAGCCGCCAGCACCCGCGATGCCGTCATTCACCACCATCTATGACCTCTCCGGCCAGTGGCGCACGCAGGACGACCGCCCGCTGAAACTCGCTGATCTCCGTGGCAAGCCACGCCTCATCACCATGGGCTTCACCACCTGCAAATACGCCTGCCCGCGCATCATCGGTGATATGAAACGCATCGAGGCCGCCCTCGGCGCCGATGCGGACAAAGTGGGCCTCGTCTTCTTCTCCTTCGACACCGCCGCGGACAAACCCGCGCAGATGCAGGCCGCCATGACCGAGCACCAGCTCTCCCCCGCACGCTGGACCTTCGCCGTCTCCGATGACGAGGCCATCCGCCAGCTCGCCGTGGCTTTGCAATTCAAATTCGCCACCGTGGAAGGCTTTCTCACCCACTCCAATCTCATCGCCGTGCTCGACGCGGAAGGAAACATCATCCACCGCGAAGAAGCCCTCGGCGCCGACATCGCGCCAACCATCACCGCGCTGAAAAAACTCCTGCGTTGAGCGTGAAATTCATCATCTCCTCTTTCCTCGCAATCACGCTGCCATGCCTCGCAGATGCAGCGACACCCGCCGCAGCGAATCCGCTCTCCTTTGCCAACGGCAAGGCCATCATCGGCATCGAAGACCAGACCCGCTTCGAATACCGCGATGACAACTTCGACTTCAACAGCCGCCTCGGCCACATCAACGACGACGCCTGGCTGCTCAACCGTTTCCGCCTCAGCCTCGAGCTGCATCCCGCCGGCTGGCTCACCCTTTACGCCCAGGGCCAGGACTCACGCGAGATCGACAGCAACCGCCCGAACATCCCCGGCCAGCTCGGAGCCGAAGGGGACAACCCCTTTGACCTCCGCCAGCTCTATGTCGAACTCGGCCACGGCAAAGACTTCCCCCTCAGCCTCAAAGTCGGCCGCCAGGTGCTGCTCTACGGCGACCAGCGCCTCATCGGCCCGCTGGAGTGGACCAATTTCACCCGCACCTTCGACGCCGCCAAACTCCGCTACCACGGCCAGGGCGGCCTCTGGGTCGATCTCTTCACCTCCTCCGTCGTCACCATCGACCGCAGCGGTTTTGATCAAAGTGACTGGGACAGCAGCCTCACCGGCCTCTACGCCCACATCCCCACGCTCGGCATCCAGGACACCGAACTCTACGCACTCTACTTTGACGACTCGAACCGCAACGACCACTTCCTCACCCTCGGCACCCATCTCAAATCCATCCCCGGCAAACTCGGTCCCTGGGACTACAAAGCCGAATTTGCCTACCAGACCGGCACCGCAGGCGGCAGAGAGTTGAGCGCCTTCGCCGGCTTCATCGAAGGCGGCCACACCTTCGCCGCGGCCTGGAAGCCACGCCTCGGCCTCGAATACAGCCACGGCAGTGGCGATGGCAATGCCGCCGATGGCAAGCAAGGCGCCTTTCAAAACCTCTTCCCCACCAATCACCCCTACTATGGCTACATGGACATCTTCTCCTGGAGCAACCTGCACAACATCGCCCTGCGCCTCAGCGCCAAACCCACTGCCAAACTCACCACCAGCCTCGACTACCATCTCTTCTGGCTCGCCAGTACCAGCGACGCCCTCCGCCGCGCCAACGCCAGCACCGTCGTGCGCCCCATCACCCCCGCCGCCGATCCCTTCGTCGGCAGCGAGCTCGATCTGCTCATCCACTACGCCCACAGCGCCCACCTCGGCATCACCCTGGGCTACAGCCACTTCTTCAGCGGCCCCTATCTCGCCGACACCGGCGCCAGCAGCGATGCCGACTTCGTCTATGTGATGACGAATTTGAAATTCTGAGCGGAACTGGCCGGACGGACAAAAAACACGGAAGAGGCGCGCTGATCACGGCGCGAGTCGTTCCAGCGTCCACACGCCCCCTTCGCCGCGTGTGTATTGAAAGCGATCGTGCAGTCGGTGCGGACCGCCCTGCCAGAACTCGATGGTCGCGGGCTTCACGCGGAAGCCGCCCCAGAAAGATGGCAGCGGCACCTCGCCGACGCCGAATTTCTCCTTCAACTTCGCCCACTCCATCTCCAGCACCTTGCGGGAGGAGATGGCGCGGCTCTGCTGCGAGGCCCACGCGGCGAGCTGGCTCTCGCGCGGACGGGTGAGGAAGTATTTCAGCGTCTCCGTCATCGAAACCCGCTCCGCCGTGCCGGTGACGATGACCTGCCGCTCCAGCGCCAGCCACGGAAAGACGAGCGCGACATGCGGATTCGCCGCGATGTGCGCGGCCTTGCGGCTTTCGAGATTGGTGAAGAAGACGAAGCCGCGCTGATCCAGTCCTTTCAGCAGCACGGTGCGCACCAGGGGGCGTCCGTCCGGCGTGGCGGTGGCCAGGGTCATCGCATTCGGCTCGATCACGCCTTCGCGCAGGGCGTCGCCCAGCCAGACATCGAACTGCGCGACGGGGTCGGCATGGAGCGAGTCGCGCGACAGGCGCTCCCTTTCGTAGCTGCGGCGCATGTCAGGCAGCGCGCCGGCTTTGGAACTCGTGATGGGGTCGGACATGGGGGTGATCGAGGTGGGACATCAAAGCGCGCCGCCGCCGGATTGCAAAACCCGGATGCAGGCTTTGCGACACGGCACCGCGCACGCATGAGGGACTCCACGACAACATGTGGTGACTGGCCCGCCACAGCCGGGTTGAAAGGACACGGCTAGCTTCGTTGTCTCCCGGAACATGAGACACCTGAACATGCTGTCTGCCGGATCGCTGCTGATCCTCCTCGCCGGAGCGGCCGCTCCTGACGCCACCGCCCAGCCGAAGGACGACGGCTACCGTGGCATCTGGTACTCCAACCAGCCCTCGAAAGATGAATACGGCTACAAATACAGCGGCGGCTTTGCCACCTACCCGCAGCAGCAGCTCCCCTGCGCGATCTACGCCAGGGAGGTGAACAAGACCTTCTTCTGCTACGGCGGCCGGTCGCGGGAGAAGAACGAGCTGCTGCACATGGTGAGCTGCTTCGATCACTCGACGGGCCTGGTGCCGCGCCCGACCATCCTGCTGAACAAGAAGACCGACGATGCGCACGACAATCCGACGATCATGCTCGACGACGCGGGCCACGTCTGGATTTTTTCCGCCGCGCATGGCACCGCGCGGCCGTCGTGGATGCACCGGAGCACGAAGCCGTGGTCGGTGGACGAGTTCGAGCAGATTCTCGAGACCAACTTCTCCTACGCGCATCCGTGGTGGATGCCAGGAAAGGGGTTTCTGTTCCTGCACACACGCTACAAGGCCGGACGTGGACTCTTCTGGATGACGAGCGCCGATGGCCGCAGGTGGAATGAGCCGCAAAGCCTCGCCCACATCGAGATGGGTGACTACCAGCTCACCTGGCGTCACGGAAACCGGCTGGCGAGTGTTTTTGATTTCCATCCGAAGCCTGTGGGACTCAATGAGAGGTCCAACATCTACTACGTCGAGACATGCGACTTCTGCCGGACATGGACCACGGTGGCGGGCGTGCCGGTCACGGCACCGCTGCTCGACGCGAAAAATCCAGCGCTGGTTCTAGATTCCAGGGCGGAGAAAAAGCTGGTCTATCTCAAGGATTTGAACTTCGACGCCGCCGGGCATCCCGTGATCCTCTATCTCACCACGACAGGCTATGAGTCCGGCCCCGGACACGGCCCGCGCCCGTGGTTCACGCTCCGCTGGACCGGAAGCCAGTGGGAGAAGCGCGCCTTTGCCACCAGCGACCACAATTACGACCACGGATCGATCTTCATCGAGCCTGACGGCTCATGGAAGATCATCGCGCCGACCGATCCCGGCCCCCGGCCATGGACCACGGGCGGAGAGATGGTGATGTGGCAAAGCACGGACAGGGGCACGACGTGGTCGCGGATGAAACAGCTCACGCGCGACAGCCGCTTCAACCACACCTACGCGCGCCGTCCAGTGAACGCCCACCCTGGCTTTTATGCCTTCTGGGCGGATGGCGACACACTGGGGCCGTCCGAATCACGTCTCTACTTCACGGACAGGGATGGTTCGCAGGTCTGGCGCCTGCCGGAGAAAATGAAGGGAGACTTCACGGCTCCTGAAGTCGTAAGGTAAGGGTAAAATCGGGATGTGAGCCTCAAACGAGGCACACTTGTCCCCAGCATCCGTGGAGAGTTTGGATTCAAAAGTTGCACAGGTGCCGCCTCCTTCCCACATGCCCCGACATCTCCAGACGCGCAGAAATTGAAACGCTCGTGAGCGCATCCGTGCCGTCCAATTGCCAACCTTCATCAAAAACCCGATTCCCATGAGCCAGTTCCCCGCCTGCAAGCACAAGAAACGCAAGTCGCCCGCCGCCACGAATGTGCTGCGCTGGCTGGCGGCGGAGCCGTATCGCGTGTTCTTCGCCAGCGGCGCGGTGTGGAGCATGATCGGCGTGTCGCTCTGGCCGCTGTTTTATGCGCAGCAGATCGGTTTTTATCCAAACTTCGCCCATGCACGGATCATGATCGAGGCCTTCGCCGGCGCCTTCGTCGTCGGCTTTCTCGGCACCGCCGGGCCGCGCATGGCCACGGCGCCGAAGCTCACGCCGCTGGAGCTGTCCTGGCTCTTCGCCCTGCATCAGGCCTCGGCCATCTGTCATCTGCGCCTGCACCATGCCTGGGGGGACGGACTCTTCGTCGCGCTGCTGGGTTCGTTGCTGCTGTGCCTGGTGATCCGCGTCGTGCGTTTTCGCCAGGAGATGCCGCCGCCGCAGATGCTGCTGGCGCTCACCGGGCTGGCCTGCGGCATCACTGGAGCGGCCCTGATGCACACGGAGATGACGGCGGGGCGTTTCCGGCTGGCGGGCCTGCTGCTCTACCAGGGCTTCCTGCTGCCGCCGGTGCTCGGCATCGGCTCATTTGTGTTCCCGCGCATGCTCGGCGGAGATTTTGGCGATCCAAAAACAGCGGCGCAGGGCCGCGTGAAGCTGCTGCGGGCCATCGCGGCCGCTGCTTTGCTCGTGGGCAGTTTTTTCCTCGAAGCCTGCGGCCAAATCATCGCCGGCTACGCGCTGCGGGCCGGTGTGGCGGTGATCTATCTGCTCACGGAGGTGAAATGGAAGACGCAGCAGGCCGGATCGCTCACCACGGGGCTGTTTTGGGCGCTCGCCATCGGCGGCATGGGACTCGTGCTCGCGCCGTTTCACTATGCGCAGCACGTCAGCATCGAGCACCTGCTCTACATCGGCGGTTTTGGCATGCTGATCCTCGTCGTCGGCTCCCGCGTGCTGTTTGGGCACAGCGGTGATCTGGAGGGTTTTTTCGCGAAGTCGAAATGGGTGCGCCTGCTGGTGTTCCTCGGCGTCCTGACAGCCACCACGCGGGTGGTTCCGGCCTGGGTGCCGCAGACGACCGTCTCGCATCACATCTACGCCGCCGTGAGCTGGAGTCTGCTCAGCCTGTTCTGGCTGCTGTGGCACCGGCGGCGTTTTGCGAAGCGGGATGAGGAGGAGTGAGGGTCAGCCTCCGAGCGGACCGGGTGGCGGGGTCATCTGCTCCAGCGCGGCGGTGAAGGCTGTCAGATCCTTGCCGACGACGTCGCCGATGAGGCAGTCGATGAGCGCGGCACGCTGCTCCGGGAAGCGTTCGGCGAATTTCGGGAAGCTGAACTGCGGATCGTAGAAGGCGTGAATGAGACGGCGGATGACGCCGACGCCTTCCCAAAGCGCGGGTTCGAAGGCGCCAAGTTGCGCGGCGGAGACATCACCGCTCTTGAGCGCGGCATCCGCGCAGCCGGCGGCGAGTTCGGCGGAGCCGAGGGCGAGATAGAGGCCGGAGGAGTAGATGGGGTCGAGGAAGGCGCGGGCGTCACCGATCATCACCCAGCCGTCACCACAGGTCTGGCGGTTGCGGTAGGCGAGCTGGCGGCTGCCGCGCACAGGACCGAAACGCTCGGCATTGGCGAGCCGCGCGGAGAGTCCTTTGCAGAGCGCGACTTCGCGCAGATAGGCTTCCTCAAGGTTGTCGGACTTGCCCAGCAGGTAGTCTGGATCCGCCACGACACCCACGCTGACGATGTCATTCGGAAGCGGGATATACCAGAACCAGCCGCCGCCCGGGATCATGAACATGGTGGTCTCTCCGGCGTCGATGCCGGGAAGCCGTTTGCCGCCGCGATAGTAGCTCCACGCGGTGGCTTTGCGCAGATCCTTCAACTCCTCGCGCAGGCCGAGCTGGCGTCCGATGGTGCAGCCGCGGCCGGAGGCGTCGATGACGACGCGGGCTTTCACCTCCTCGCCATTGGTGGCGCCGTTGAGCCGCACGCCGGTGGCGCGGTCACCTTCAAAAATCACTTCCTTCACGGCGGCGTCGCGGACTTCGACGCCGTTCTCGCGGGCGTTTTCGAGCATCATCACATCAAACTCGCCACGCTCCACCTGCCAGGTGCGGGCGCGATCGCCTTCGATGGTTTCGGAAAAGTAGAAAGGCGTGGACTCCGTGCCTTCGGGAGAGACGAAGCGCACGCTGTGCTTCACGGGAAAGTGAGAATCCCGCATCTTCGGCAGCAGACCGAGCCGGTCGAGGATGCCGTGGGTGTGCGGGATGAGCGACTCGCCGATGTGATAGCGCGGGAACTTCGCCTGCTCAAAAACGACACAGCGGTGGCCGGCGCGGCTGAGGAAGGTGGCGGCGGCGGCTCCGGCCGGGCCTCCGCCGATGACGGCGACATCATAGGGGGATGAAGTGGGGTTCATGGGGGATTCGTGGTGGTTTTGCGTGGGGTTGGGGTTGGATGCGCGCCTATTCCAGCACCGTGCATTCAGCCAGGCGCTTGGAGGTGAAGGCATTGGTGAGGAGATCTTCCTGATAGAGGCGCTCGATCTGGCGCAGCCGCCCGGCGACCTGCTTTTTTGAGAACTTGGCGGCGGCGCCCGCGAGTTTTTTCTTCGCCTCCTCGACATCCTCCGGACGCGGCTCGGGCATGGCACGCCTGGTCAAAAATTTGCTCTGCGAGTCATAAACAACAGCCTTCAAGTCCAGCGCAGGCACGAGATGCCGCCAGAGGAACGCCTGCATCCGGTCCTCGCACGGCAGGGCGTCACGCTGGATTCGCGGCTGGCCCGGCGCAGGCACTGCGGAGCCGGTGACGACGAGGTCAAAGGCCGGCGTGGTGCCGGGCAGGTCACAGCGGATGCCGAGGCGTGCGACGCTTTGGGATCCGGAGATGGTCACGGGCCTGCATGTGACACCTGCGGGTGGATTTTTCAAAGTCACGGTGACGGGGCCGGTGAAACCGTCCTTCCGCTGCACATGCACGCTGAGGCCGGCGACGTTGCTCGCGCGCAGCGTGACGCTGGATGGCACGGTGCGCAGGGCGAAGTCCGGCTGCGCGGCGCTGATGCGCAGGCGGTAGCCGTATTCCTCCCCGCCGCCGCGCACGGTGTCGCCGATATGGACGCGATACACGCCGTCCGCAGGCAGCTTGAGCATGAGGCGCGAGTCGGCGTGGTGGGTGTTCGCGCCGTTGCCGATGTCCTCGTGGTCGTCGTTCAAATCGAGCATCTTCCCGCCGGCGTCGGTGATCTTGAGCACCGGATCCATGGGTGAATCGAGACGGCGGGCCACGACCTCGGCGACGATGTCCGTCCCCGCCCTGCCCTGGAACTCAAAGACATCCCAGTCCCCCTTTTTGTTGATGCGCCCGTTCACGATGACGGGCAGGGTCACCTTTTGCGCGCTCCCGACCTTGTCGTTCGATTCCTCGTCGAATGCCTCCGGCAGCGTGTCGAGGGCGAAGGGGACGGCATTGGAGACGACGCCATTCACCACGGCGGTGATGCTCCACACACCGGCGCCCGCGTCCTCCGCAGGCAGCTTCAGCGTGGCTCCTTCGAGGTTCCAGCCTTGCATCTTGATGTGATGCGCCTCCCCGGCGCGGCCGCCGAGCGGGAAGATGCCGGTGAGATACGGATCCTCCGCGATGCTGAGCCGATAGACGAAGTCCTCGCGGCCGCGATGGATCGCATCCGAGATGGCGGCGACGTATTCACCATCCTGCGGCACATCGAAAAGCACGACGGGATCCGGTTTGAAGCGGAAATCATCCTGGTAGGCGATCTCACGGCCTTTGGAGTCATAAATGGCGAGCACGGGCTGGAACCAGCCGGGCACGGCATCGGCGATGAAGGGCACCAACTGCCGTGCGAGCGCGGACACGACGAGACGCTGCCCTTTGCGCGCGGTGAAGCGGTAGCGGTTGATCTCTCCCGAGGCGATCTGGCCGTTGAGCGTGCAAGGCGTGGCAACGCGCACCTCGGCCTCCTCCTCCGGCCGCCTGCGCAGGGCGAGCTGCTCTTTGCCGAGCACTTGAAACTCCGCCGTCCGCATGGGTTTCCGCGTCATCTCGGGATGCCGCCCGACGTAAAACGCGAGCGGATTGGAAATGCCGTTCGGCGTCACGAGACGCAGCTCGCGCCTGCCCGGCACGGCGTCCTTGGCGACGGTGAATTCGAGAAACACCAGTCCGGCGAGCGCGTTGCTGGCGGGCCGCTGGCAGTATTCCGCCATGCGTTTCTCGATGCGGGAGATGAGGTCGTCCGCGGCGGGATCCGGCGCTTTGGCGGCCTTCCGCGCGATCTTCAAATCACGCAACTGGTCGCGCAGCAGGGTGATCTCCTGCGGGCCGATGCGTTTGAAACACTGCACCGCCTTGCCGGAGACGCCACCACCGGAGACAATGACGCCGGTGACCTCATCCAGCGACTGCCCGCCGACTTTCACCGCGAATGTCGCGCCCTGCTGGCCGCCGGCGGGATAGACGAAGCCCATGTAGGGGCGTCCGGACTGGGCTTTCACCTTCGGGGCGGCGCATGTCATCACCGCCGTGGTGGCGAGCAAGGCTCCAAGCAATGTCAGTTTCATGGTGATGCCGGGTTACATGATTTCGGTGAGCAGCCCGGCGGACTTCACGCCTTCCTCGCCAATCGGCAGGACGCGCGCCTCCAGTCCCATCGGATGCGGCAGCTTCGCCTTCGGGTCGATGCCGGCGAGCTGATAGACACTGCCGAGCAGATCGACGGGATACACGGGGCGGTCCTTCACCTCCTCCGCCTTCGCATCCGAGGAGCCGACGACATGCCCGCCTTTGAATCCACCGCCGGCGACGAGCACGGAGAAGACTTTCCCATGATGATTGCGCCCGCCATTCCACGGCGGCTGCCAGTCGATCTTCGGTCCGCGGCCAAACTCACCGCAGCACCACACGAGCGTGCTGTCGAGCAAGCCGCGCTCCTTGAGATCGAGCAGCAGCGCGGCGAGCCCCTGGTCGAGCTCCGGCGCCTGGCGGCCCATCGTCTGGAAGTGATTGCTATGCGTGTCCCAGCCGCCGGGATAATTGATGACGATGTAAGGCACGCCCGCCTCCACCATGCGGCGCGCGGCCAGGCAGTCCTGCCCGAAGGTGTGACGGCCGTAGCGCTCGCGCAGCTCGGGCTTCTCCTTCGAGAGATCAAAGACCTCGCGACCCTTGCCGAGGATCATGTCATAGGCTTCCAGCTTCGCCTGCTCGGAGGCGCGGAGCTGCGCGTCACCGCCCGCGGCCTGCAGCAGCGTGTCCATGCGGGCGAGCAACTCCCGCCGCGCCTGCTGCCGCGTGTCACTGACACTGCGGGAGACCACGCCTTCGACTTCGAAGCGCGCGGCATTCGGATCACCGCCGGTGGCAAAGGGCTTCAATTTGGCGCCGAGGAAGCCTTCCTCCGAAAAACGGCCCTGCGGCTGTGTGAGCACAACATACGGCGGCAGCGCTCCTTGATATTTTTTTCCATGAAAGTAGGAGAACACGGCGCCCACGCTCGGATACGCGAGGCGTTCCCCCGGACGATGCGCGGTCTGCACGAGGTACGCGGCGGTTTCATGGCCGTTGTTGCCATGCGTCATGCTGCGGATGAGCGAGAACTTGTCCGCCTGCCGCGCCAGCTTCGGAAACCACTCGCTGACCTGGATGCCGTCCACATTCGTGGAGAGCGGCGCCTCCATCGGGCCGTTGTAATCGTAGCCCGCGTCCGGTTTCGGATCCCAGGTGTCATTGTGCGACATGCCGCCCCAGAGGAAGACCTGAATGACGGATTTCGCCTTCACCTTGATCGGCGGGACAGGCAGCGCCTGCGGCGGCGCGGCGGCGGCGCGGGCATCCGGGAAAAGAAGACCCGCCGTGCTGAAAAGCCCGGCCTGAACGACGTCGCGCCGCGAGACGGAGCGGCTGAGGGTCAAGCCGAGTGGATGATAGTCCGACGTGCTCATGATGAAGTTCGGGGTGGAGGGTTAGTGACGGAAAATAAACTCGCTGCTGTTGATGAGTGACCAGGTGATGTCGATCCAGTCCTCGGAGCGTTTGCCGGCGCGGGGCTTGCCCGCCTTGTTCAGTCCGGGCACCGGTTTGCCGTAGTCCTTCGCGTTCTCGATCTCGGCATGCGTGGGCATGCGCGAGAGGACGGTCAGGTAAATGTCCTCCAGCGTGCGGACGGGCCCCTGTCTGGCGCTGATGAGGTCCCTGAGGCCGGGACCCTGCTCCAGTTTTTTCTGAATCTGGCTGGAGTTCAGCAGATGCAGCCACTGGGAGGGGATGAATTTGTTCGAACGCTCGTCCTCGGTGCCGGTGGCGCGCGCGGAACGTCCGAAAAGCGCCAGGAAGGGACTGGTGATGCTGCCATCGCCGATCGACATCGCCGTTTCACCCTGCGGGATGTAGGTGAAGGGCTCGGGAATCGCGCTGGTGTAGAGTTCGGTGGTGGCGGTGATTTTGTTGATCGCGTCAATGATCAGCTCGGCCTCCAGCCGCCGCAGCGGATAACGTGCGAACTGCGCCTGCGCCGCGGGCTTCACATCACCCAGCATGGAGGATGCCTGATAGGTGTTGGAGTTCAAAATCAGCCGGTAAAGGTGCTTCAGGTCGTATTTCGACTTCACCAGCTCGCGCTCGAGATAGGCCAGCAGCTCGGGATTCGACGGCGGATTGTTTTTACGGATGTCATCCGGCGCATGGATGATGCCGCGCCCGAGAAACCAGGACCACACGCGGTTGGTGATGCTGCGCGTGAACCACGGATTCTCCGGCGTGATGAGCCAGTCGGCGAAGACCTCGCGCGGATCACGCTCCTGCGTGAGCTTCACCTTTTGACCATCGGGAAACACGCCCTCCTTGCGCGCGATGAAGGCCGGGGTCTCCGCCTCCGTCTCCGTTGATTCGGGCTTCGCGGGCTTGCCGATCTCATCAATGGAGGCTTTTCCCGGCGCGATGTTCGACGCCAGCGTGTGCGTGCCGGTGGGATCCCAGAACACATGCTCCTCCTTCCATTCACTCGTCGGCTTGTAGCCCGTCTGCGCGAAAAACTGCGCCATGCCCTCGAGCCTTTCCGGCTTCCAGGAATCCGTGCGCACGCCCATGAAGGTGAGCGCCACAGTCGCGGCGATGCCTTCCGGCGCGCGGCTCTGCATCGCCCGGTAAAAGTTCACGGGACCGACGCGGAAGTTGCTGCCGCTGGAGGTGAGCAGCGCGCGCGCGAACTCGTCATAGGGCTTGTTCTCCCGCAACGAGGCGAGCACCCAGCGGTGATAGGCCTGCGCCGCGTTCGGCCACAGATTGACCGGGAACTCCGCCTTGATGCGCAGCAGGTCGGCCCACTTCATGGCCCAATACACCGCGAACTCGTCACGCTGGAGCAGATGATCAATCAAGGCACGGCGTTTGCGCGGATTTGTGTCCTCGAGAAACGCCCGCGCCTCCCCCGCCGCAGGCAGCGTGCCGATCACATCCAGAAAGGCGCGGCGCAGGAACACCGCGTCGGAACAGAGCACCTGCCGTACGCCGAGCGGCTTGAGTTTGGCGACGACAAGCCTGTCGATCTCGCACTCCACCTTCACCGGCGACGCGCTCTCGTAAAGAGGCGGCCCGGGAGCCTGTTTCGGCTCGTCAGCCGCGACCGGCGCGGCGCTGGCGGCCAGCAGAAGAAGCAACCAGAGGGGTTTCATGGCGGTTCATCGGGCGGATTGGCGGAGTTGGGAGAAGGCGACGCCTTCGATTTCGACGAGCAGGTCCGGGCGGCACACATCGGCCACGGCATAGATCGCCGGCACATGGCCGAGCCGGCGTTCGCACACGGCGCGGCACTTCTCATAGTCCTCCGGCCGCTTCACATAGACGTGCAGCTTTGCCAGGTCATCAAAAGTGGCGCCCGCGCCTTCCCAGCCGAGACGGGCGAAGTTTTTCGCATCAATGAGCCGTTCGATGATCGTGAGCGTCTGGTCCGTCTGCTTCTCGATGTCCCCCTTGTGCACCGTCTCGGAGTTCACAATGCTCGCCGTGCCGGAAATCCAGGTCGTGACATGGTCGCCGATGCGCACCGCCATCGCCCGCGAGAATTTCGGACTCTTGATCGAATATTCCTTCGGATAATCAAACGCGGCGGTTTGCAGCGGATTCTCCAGCGCCAGCAATTGCACGTCCTTGCGCTCCGTCTGCAATGCCAGGCAGGCGGTGACCAGGCCGTGGCCGAGCGTGCCGATCCCCGTGCTGGCCGGGTAGATCGCGTGACCGTTGCGGGCCACCGGGACGGGCCGGTGCTCGAAGTTGATGCCGGCGAAGAAGTCCGTCCGCGCCCGGTTCAGCTCGCGATAGCGCTCCACGCCGTCCACCTCCTCCGTGATGCAGCCCTGGTAGAGCCAGGTGCGCACGACGTCCTGAAATCCCACGCCCGTGCGGGCCAGCATGCGCCGCATGCTGGAGAATGCCTCCGCCGTCTGCTCATAAGGCGTGCGCCCGTCCAGGTGCAGCGAGCCGCCCGAGGCGTAAATCCAGCGCAGCCCGTCGTAGCTCACCGACACCAGATCCTCGGTGTGAAATTCCACCTTGGCCGACGCGGTGCTCACCGCCCATGCCTCGACGGCCAGGCCGCTGCCATCGCACGGCGGCTGCACCACGAAGAGCGTCAGCGGCATCTCGTCACCGTAGTAGGCGTTGAACAGCCGCCGCGCCACCGGCACATCCGCGCGATCCCGCACAAACACCGTCTGCATCGTCACCGCCATCGGTTCTCCCTGCTGGCGCAGGATGGCGCGGATGGCCGAGACGACCTCCCACACCTCATCACGAAAACCGCCCCCGCCCTCCGGCGTCACCATCATCACCACGCGCTTCACCTTGCCCAGATCGACCACCGTGTGGTGCTGCTTGCCGATGAGGTGCGGCGGCAGCGCCAGCCGCGCCGCGCCTTTTTCCTGGCGGGCTGAAAACGATCCACAACTTCCTAACAGCCGCCGGTCAGGGGCCAGGCTGTGAGCGACATAACCATCAGTATAAACGTGAGACATGGGGGCTTGGGGGGGGGTGGCATGAGGCGGATTGTCAAAACCTGCCTCCGTTGCGTCCCATTAGAACGCTGCCTCTTCCTCCTGAAGTCTGGCCGTTCCTTGTCATCTGTTGCGCCGGGTTTGGCCGGTCTGTTGGAAAATGGAGGCATGGTGGCTTATCCTCCCACCCCGCCCTGTTTCACCACATGAAAGGTCGCCCGCCGTGTTGGCGACTGTTCTGAATGAAACGCCGCCGGCTCCTCGCCACGCTTGCCACCTTGCCGGCCGCATCGTCGTTGGCGGCAGCAGCAAGTCGTGAGATCGAGAATCCATATGCGGAGGTGGATTGGGACACGTGGCAGTGCCTGCACTCGATGTCGCATCAGCATCAGGGCCAGTCGGATGCCTCGCGGGATGGTTTCGTGGAGATGGGTTACGGGCACTTCGCCTTCAGCAACTACTACCCCTCCGCGCCGACGTATCCGCTGCCCGCGGCCTATGCGGCGAAACATCCTGAACTCATCGCCGCGCCGAATGCGGAGCACCATTCCTTCACGGATGCCGGTCTGCACGCCAACGCGCTCGGCAGCCTGCTGGCCACCGGACATGGCAACAGCGTGAGCGCGAAGGAACGCGCCGCGTCACCCATCACGCACCGGTTTGAGAAACTGAACGTGTTAGAGACACGGCGCCCGTGGCTCGGCGTGTACCGGCTGGACGTCCGCCTCGCCGCAAAAGCGGGCAAACCGACGGCCAGCCTCACGATCGAAGGGGCGGAGGAGTGCGACTTCCGCAAAGAATTCGCACCGAAAGGCGCGATGCATGGGCGCGAGCTGCCTGCGGGCAGCCACGCGATTTATCTGCGCACGACGGCGGCTGAAATCCGCGTGAAGCTCGACTTTGACCCGGATGCAGTGAGTGTGACGGAACTCCGCCTCATGCAAGGCACGAACAGGCCCTGGCGCGATGTCTTCCGCGAGGCTTTAGAAAAGCTCCAGCATCCTGACGGCGGCGGCATGACGCTCAATCACCCGACTGGCAAACTCGCCAGCTACCTGCCGATGCTCGACTTCGATCCGCGTGTGCTCGGCATCGAGGTGTGGAACCAGCTCACCTCCGGTTTCGGCTCCAGCGGCGGTTTTTACGACAGCAGCGGCGCGCCCTGCCTGCACTTCTACCAGCTCTGGGACGACATCCTGCGCACCGGACGGCGCTGCTGGGGCTTCTTCGTCAAAGATCACAACACCTACGGTCGCGGACGCAATGTGCTGCTCGTGCCGGGGCTCGACGGCCTGGCTCCTGCCGCGCGCGAGGCTGCGGCGCTGCGTGCTTACCGTCGCGGCGCCTTCTTTGGCTCCGTCGCCTCACTCGCGGCCAGCGATGCGGGCGAAGTCATCGCGCCGTATGATCGCAGCTGCTTTCGCTTCAGCCGCATCACGGTGGAAAACGACGTGCTGCACGTCGCCACCACCGGCAACGACGCGCGGCGGCCAAACACGCAGATCCGCTTCGTCACGGATCGCGGCATCGCCAGCATCGTGGATGCCGCGCAGGCGGAGTTTCCACTCAAACGCGACGCCGGCGGCCGGCTCGAAGCCGCCTTCGTGCGTGTGGAGGCCTTCGCGTGTCCGCAAACGCACCAGCGCGGCCAGCCTCTCACGGCAGACATGCTGCGCCGGATGAACGTGCATGACATCTCCCTGCTGCACGACCAAAAAACCCTGCGCGGCCCCGCCTTCGCCGGCAAAGACGCCGCCCTGCGCGCGCCCATCCCCATCGTGGACATGATCTTCTCCCAGCCGCTGCGGCGGGTGTGAGACATTCTGCTGAGGCCAGCCGTGACGAAGCAAGGTTGAACCAGGACACAAAAAACCGCGAAGCACCCAAGTTTCAAAGACTGAACTTCTGTCTCAAGCCGCCGCCAGCTTCTCCACCTCCTCCGCCGCTTTCTCCCACTCGGTCGTCAGTTTCGCGATCTTGGGTTCCACGGCTTCCAATTCGGCACTTAAGTCGCGAAACTTCACGGCGTCGGCATACGTCGCCTCGTCTTGGAGGAGTTCGACGATCTCGTGCTTGCGTTTGTCGAGCGTGGCGAGCTCGGCTTCGATCTTGGCGACGCGCTGTTCGGCGTCTTTCTTCGCCTTGCTGCGAGCGTTGCGGGCTTCGGCTTCGAGACGTTTCTGTTCCTTCGATTTGGGCGGCTCTCGAACGGCAGGAGCGGTGTAGGCGACGGGTTGGGCGTTGCTGAGCGTGGCGGTGAGTGCTTCGCGGGCGCTGACAGCCTTCGTTTTGTCGAGGTAGTATTGATAATCGCCAGCGTAAGGGGTCAAAACGCCGGCGCTGACGTGCAGCACGGTTTTCGCCATCTTGCGGATGAAGTGAACGTCGTGGCTGATGAAGACGAGCGTACCTTCGTATTGGTCGAGCGCGTTGATGAGCGCGTCGATGCTGCCCATGTCGAGATGCGTCGTGGGCTCGTCCATGAGGAGGAAGTTCGGTGGATCGAGCAGCAGACGCACGAGCACGAGGCGTGACTTCTCACCACCACTGAGCACACCGACGGGCTTGAAGACGTCATCGCCGTGAAACAGGAACGATCCGAGCAGTGTGCGGCACAAATTTTCACCGGGACGGCTCGGCAGATCCATCGCGGACTGCAACACGGTGTGGCGCATGTTCAGCACATCGCCGCGATACTGGGCGAAGTAGCCGAGTTTCACGTTGTGGCCGAGTTCGCGCGTGCCTGCCTGCTGTGTGAGCGCACCAGCGAGGAGCTTCAGCAACGTCGATTTGCCCGCTCCGTTCGGCCCCACGAGCACAGTGCGCTGCCCGCGCTCCATTTCGAGATCGAGACCGTGGTAAACCGGCTGCGCGCCATACGCGAAATCGACACCCTTCATGCGGATCACGCGCTGACCGCTGCGGATGGGCTGCGGGAAACGAAAACTGACCGTTTTGGCATCAGCCACCGGCGCTTCGATCTTTTCGATGCGGTCGATCATCTTCGCCTTGTCCTGCGCGCGGGAGGCGAAATTGGCCTTCGCTTTGAACTTGTCCACCCATGCCTGCATCTTCGCGAGTTCGCGCTGCTGGTTGTCGTAAGCGCCCTGCATCTGCTCCATGCGCGCGGCTTTTTCGCGCAGGTAGTCGTCGTAGTTGCCGGTGTAGCGCGTGATCTTGCTGTGCGCGACTTCGAGGATGCTGTCGCAGAGCGAATTCAAAAACTCGCGGTCATGCGAGATCATCAAAATCGCGCCCGGATAGCTCTGGAGGTAGTTCTGGAACCAGATGAGCGATTCGAGGTCGAGATGGTTCGTCGGTTCGTCGAGCAGCAGCATTTCCGGTTCCTGCACCAGCAGTCGCGCAAGGTGCGCACGCATCACCCAGCCGCCGCTGAGCGTGCGGGCGTTGCGCTCGAAGTCCGATTCACGGAACGCGAGGCCGCTGAGGATGCGCTTGGCCTTCGGCTCCACTTCCCAGCGATGATGCTCATCGACATGCCCCGTCGCCAGCTCCAGAACGGTCACATCGTCGATCGGCGCGCTCTCCTGCGGCAGAAAGCCGAAGGTGATGCCGCGTTCCATCATCACACGCCCCTCGTCCGGCTCCGCATCCCGCAGCAGCAGGGAGAACAAGGTCGATTTGCCCGCCCCATTCGGACCGATGAGGCCGATCTTCTCGCCACGATTGATGTGAAACGACACCTGGCTGAACAAAGTGCGGCCGGCGTAGGTTTTGCTGACGTTGTTGACGGAGAGCATGCGGGAAAGGGGCGCGCATAGTGCCCCTGATTCGACTTCTGTCGAGTTTGCAGGCGATTTCGTGGCTGCGCGGGAAAAAGCGGGCGGCGGCAGCCGTTTGGCATCTCCGCATGCACCTCTCGCGCATTCTCATCGGGTCGCTTCTGGCGGCAGGTTCCCTCGCTTCAGCTCAAACCGTCGCCGTGGCGAATGGCTGGCATCAATTTCGCGGCCCGAACCGCGATGGCATCTCGAACGAGACCGGTTTGATGAAGTCATGGCCGGCGGACGGGCCGAAACTGCTGTGGGAGATCAAAGGCGCGGGTGGCGGCATGGGATCGGTGACCGTGGGCGATGGACGCGTGTACGTCGTGGGCAACCGCAAGGAAGGCGTGTCGATCACGGCGTTCGATTTGAAGACGCAGCAGGAAGCGTGGAGCACCGTGATCTGCGACAAACGCGATCAACCGAATGGCGCACCGACCTTTGATGGCGGGTGCCTTTACGCGGTGAGCAAGGACGGCATTCTGGCCTGCTGCGATGCGAAAAGCGGCGAACTCATCTGGCGGAAAAGCTACACAGCCGATCTAGGCGGCCAGATCATGAGCGGTTGGGGCTTCAGCGAGTCACCGCTCGTCGATGGCGATCTCGTCATCGGCGTCCCCGGCGGCAATGACTGCATCGTGGCCGCGATGGACAAGAAAACGGGCGCGGTGAAGTGGAAATCGGCGCTGCCCGCCGATGTGGGCACGCGCGGCAAGGACGGCGCGGGCTACACCGGCGTGGTGATCTCGAACGGCGGCGGTGTGAAGCAGTACATCACGTTGGCGGGGCGCGGACTCGTCAGCGTGCGTGCCAGCGACGGCAAAACGTTGTGGACTTACAACGCCGTGGCGAACGGCACGGCGAACATCCCGACGCCGTTGGTGTGGGATGATTATGTGTTCACGTCATCCGGTTACGGCACCGGCGCGGCGCTACTCCAGCTCAAGAAGGACGGCGACGGCGTCGCTGCGGAAGAAAAATATTTCCTCAAGGCGGGCACGTTTCAAAACCACCACGGAGGCATGGTGCGCATCGGTGATCACATTTATGCCGGCAGCGGCCACAACAACGGCATCCCGGTCTGCCTCGAATGGAAGACGGGCAAAATCGTGTGGGAGCAGAGCGAGCGTCCCGGCCGCGAAAGCGCGGCGGTGATCAGCGCGGACGGCGAATTGTATTTCCGCTGGCAGGACGGCACGATGGGCATCATCGAGGCCTCGCCAAGTGGCTACAAGCTCGGCGGTACCTTCAAGCTGCCGAACGTGAAAGGCCCGAGCTGGCCGCATCCGAGCATTCACGACAAGAAGCTGCTCATCCGCGCGCAGGATCAGATCTTCTGCTACGACCTGGCGGCGAAGTGATCCGGGCTACTGAGGCTGCGCGAGCTGCGCCAGGCCGGCGACGGCCCAGGCGGTGGCGGCTGTGGAGAGGAACTGGTGCTCGCCGTGCGGGTCGCCGTTTTCAAAGTAGGGCTGCGCCTTGTTTTTCACGCGGGATTCGACGAGCCAGGAGCCGTCGGCGTGCTGCGTGCGCAGCAGCCAGTCGCGTGCGTGCTGTATGGCGGCGTGACCGGAGGCGAGGCCGGTTTTGAGCAGCATGAAGAGCGTCTGGCCGGTGGAGAAGGCATCACCGGGGAGATCGGTGGCCTGTGGCCAGGAGCCGTCGGGATGCTGTGCTTTGAAAAGGGCTTCGCGCACGGTGTTTTTCGCAGATTCATCACCGCCGAGGTGATGCAGGCCCCACAAGCGCCAGACGCGGTCCTCCTGACGTTCGAGCCGGGCCTGCGCGAGCCATTTCAAGGCGGCGTTTTTTGATTTTTCCAGCGCGGGCCGCTGCTCCGGCGTGGCGTAGTGCTGCATGCCGAGCAGCGCGAGGACGGTGTCTGCGACATCGCTGCCCTGCATGGGCGGACGGCGGCAGGAGGTGGTCCAGCGGCCGTTTTCGACGCGGGCGAAATCGGCGGGCTTCCTTCCGCGCAGGCGGGCGACGCCTTGCAGTTGGAGCATGTAGGCCACCATCGCATGCGTGGTGGCATCGGCGGGCGCGTGGGTCATTTGTAGTGCCCAGAAACCGTAACCCGCAGTGGTGGCACCGCCGGGGACGTGTTCGCCCGCGAGCATGTCATCGATGCGTTCTTCAAAATAAGCGTGGGTGATGCTAGACTGCGCCTGGAGCCACTCCGCGTCGATGGCGTGCCCGGCGCGATCTGCCTCGATGACGCCGAGCAGCGGCAGCGTCTGGTGATGGCACGAGAAACAGGCTTTGTGCTTCGGCCAGTTGCTCGCGGCGGTGCGGATGAGCGCCAAGCCGCGCCGCAGGGCCGTGTCGAGATCCGGCGGCGCATCGGCGGCGTGCGCGACGCCTGAGAGGCAACCGATGAGAAGAAGGAGACGCATGCTCGGCGAGTGAACGCGACGTGGCGTGCGCATCCTTCGCACTGGCGCAAGGGTTGCATCTTCACCGCAGAGATTGGAACGCCGCAGAGGATTGATCTCCAGAAGGCTTTCTCTGCGGCGTTCATGTTTCTGCGGTGTTAAATCAACGTTTCCCTTGGATTTTCTCGGCCATGCCGAATACTCCAAGAACGCCTGGGAGAAAAAACTCTGACCCGTCATGCCACGTTCTTCAACAACCGCGCAGATGCGCAAACTGCCGGACTCCATCTCCGGCCTGTGGGCGCTGTGCACGCTGACACCGTTCTGCAGCCGTGCCGGCTATGAGGAGGCCGCCAGTCTTTGCAATCGTTTCGCTGTCCGCCGCCTCAATACTGTCCAGCGCGAGTATTTCCGCGAACTGCTGGAACTCGTCGAGGATTACGAGGCCGAGCATGGCGAAGGAGCCAGGACGCTGCGAGAGCTGAAAAGGCTCGCCACACGGCGGACGGCATTGGCTCACTGATTTGCATCATGGCCGTTCCCGACTTCCAATCCATGATGCTTCCAGTGTTGCGACGAGCAGCGGCGGCAGAACCCGACACGGTGGCTTCATCCGATTTGTGTGAAGCCATCATCCAAAAGTTCAAACTGTCCGAGGCTGACATCGCTGAGATGATGCCTAGCGGGAAAAACAACATGCTCATAAACCGAGCTGCTTGGGCAACTTTCCACCTGCGCAAAGCCCTGGCTCTTGCCACACCTGAGCGAGGTCGTTACTCGATTACTGAACGTGGCAAAAAGCTTTTGGTTCAACATAAAAACCGGATTGACCTGGCGGTTCTTCGTCAATTTGAGAAGGTTCGCGATTTTCTAAAAACCAAGAAGGCAGAAGGTGTGACTGTTCCTTCCAAAATTGAAGCAGAAGTTGAAGACAGCGGAACTGCGCCGCTTGAACGCCTCGAATCAGCCCACCAGCTCCTGCGTAGTGCTGTCAGTACCGATCTGCTTCAGTTGGTCCGAAAATGCACGCCCGGTTTCTTCGAGCGCCTCGTCGTCGAACTGCTCGTCAAAATGGGCTACGGCGGCTCGTTGCGTGATGCGGCTCAGGTGGTCGGCAAATCGGGAGATGGCGGCATCGACGGCATCATCAAAGAGGACAAGCTCGGTCTCGCAGCCATCTATATTCAGGCGAAGCGCTGGAACGACAAAACCGTCGGCAGACCGGATGTGCAGCAGTTCGCTGGTGCTCTCGCCGGAAACAAGGCCACCAAGGGCATCTTCATCACGACCTCCTCGTTCACCAAGGAGGCCGTCGAGTTCGCCAAGAGCGTCAGCAACAGCAAGATCGTCCTCATTGACGGCGACGAGCTGGCGGAACTCATGATCGACCACAATGTCGGCGTCTCGGTGGCGCAAGTCTATGAGGTGAAACGCATCGACTCGGACTATTTCGCCGAGGGCGAGTGATGCCGCGATCCTTCGGACTGGCGCGAGGCTTGCATCTTCGCTGCGAGAAATTACCCTGCTGCCATGACCGCCACTTTTGACCATCTCCGGGATGCCGTGCTGCATCTGCCCGCAGGGGACCAGATGCGCCTCGTCTCCCTGGTGGTGATGCAGGCGACGGCGGCGCATCCGGGCATCGACTTTCAAGACGGGGTGTGCGGCGGCGCGGCTTTACTCGAATGAAAACTTTCCGCTGCCCGTGGTGGAGGCGCTGCGGAAGAAAGGGCATGACGTGCTGACCACCCGCGACGCGGGAAAGGCGAACGATGGCGTGCCGGACGAGGAGGTGCTGCGCTTTGCCATCGAAAGCCGCCGTGCTGACCTCACACACAACCGGCAGGATTTCATCCGGCTGCACCGGCAGCGGCCGGATCACGAGGGCATCATCGTCTGTACGGACAATCCTGACTTTTCCGCGCTGGCGGAAAAGATTCACACGCAGCTCCAGGGCACGGAGTCGCTGAAAGGCCTGCTGGTGAGGGTCAATCGCTTGTTGCCTCAAAAGTAAATGACACCGGGGAGGGTGAGGGATGAGGGGATCGTTGCCTCAGAAGTGATGACACCGAGGTTTAGGTAGGCAGTGTTGCTGCTGCGGGCTCGAAATGAAAGGAGCCCGTGGGGCGACTGGAATGAAGAGCCCGCAGCAGCAACGGGCGCAGGGCTGCCTCCAGCCGGCGGTTGAGCTCAAAGGGGTTGAGCGCTTTGCGCACGGCTCTCAGCTCGGCTTTCTTCCACGCGCTGACGGCGTCGCTGGCTAGCAGCCGG
>JAEUHJ010000225.1 GCA_016795375.1 Verrucomicrobiaceae bacterium | reverse complement strand
AACACGCGACGAGCTGCTCAGCTACGACCTCATCATCCTCGGCGACGCGGCGTTGAATCGCTTCAAAGGCGAGCACCTCGACTGGATCATCGAATTCGTCGAAAAACGCGGCGGCGGCCTCATCATGATCGACGGCCAACGCGGCAAGCTGCGCGAATGGTCGAACGGCAAGACCGCTCCACTCATCCCGGTGAAGTTCGGCACACCCAGCAGCAAGCCACAGCCAGCCGCGCTCGAACTCACCACCGACGGCCAGCGTTTCGACGCGCTGCGCCTCAGCGACAGCCCCAGCGCGAACGCCACGCTCTGGCCCACGCTGCAAAAAGTGCATTGGCACTCCAGCGTCGAGCCGCTGCCTGCCGCCATCACACTCGCGAACGCGCAGCAGCCCGCCATCATATTCCGTCAGGTCGGCGCGGGCGCGGTGCTCTACCTCGGCACGGATGAGCTGTGGCGCTGGCGTTTCCAGGTGGCCGATTTGTATCACCAGCGTCTCTGGATGCAGCTTGGCGCGTGGATCGCCGCGCCGCCGTTTCAAATCGATCAAAAGAAGATCGCCGTCGGCACCGACC
Organism: Verrucomicrobiaceae bacterium; assembly: GCA_016795375.1. Lineage (GTDB taxonomy): Bacteria > Verrucomicrobiota > Verrucomicrobiia > Verrucomicrobiales > Verrucomicrobiaceae > Prosthecobacter. Next base: position 4,358 of record JAEUHJ010000225.1, on the reverse strand, counting down.
GCCTGCGTTACTCGCCGGGTGAGTCCTCCGAGATTCGTGTGCGCGTCCGCAATGACCAGGGCGACATCATCACCGACGCACAGCCACGCGCCTACCTGCTGCACGACGGCAACGACGTCGCCACGCTCCAGCTTGAGCCTGATCCCACGCATCCCGGCATCTACCGCACGCTCACGCCGCCGCTGAAGGCCGGGGCGTATGAAATCGCCGTCGCTGAAGGCCCCAGCGCACCGCGCGGCGACGCACGTCTCTCACTTCATGTCTCCGACACCGGCAATCCCGAGTGGACCACGCTCACCATGAACCGCCCGCTGCTCGAAACGATGGCGCAAAACAGCGGCGGGCGTTTCCTGCGCGAGGAACAGGCCGCCAGCGAGCTGCCGAACCTCCTGCAAAGCATGGACCGCAAACAGGTCATTACCAAGGAGACGATCCTGTGGTCGAGCTGGTGGTGGTTCGGCGCGGCGATCCTGCTGCTGACCATTGAGTGGCTGATGCGGAAGCGATTGAAACTCGTGTGATCATGCCCACATCGAGTGATCGCGCCCAACTTGCCGTCCGCGTGTCGCCCAACGCACGGAAATCCGCCTTCGCCGGCTGGACCGCCGATGAAAAAGGTCGCCCCGTTCTGCTCGTGAAGCTCAACGCCCCGCCCGTCGATGGCAAAGCGAACAACGAGCTGATCCGCTTTTTCGCGAAAGCTCTTGGTTGCCCCAAAGGCCAGGTCACGTTGCTACGCGGCACTTCAAGCCGTCAGAAAACCATCGAACTTCCTGCTGCGGTGACAGAACGGCTGCCGAAGTGATTCAGGAGGGGCGACGATTCGTCGCACTCCCCATCACCCTCGTGCCCGCTCCAGCAGATTCATCATCAGGAAGCCGAGCAACAGGGCCAGTTGCTCCCCTTCATCGGCAGCGCCCGCAGGCTCCAGCTTGAACAAGCCTTCCCAAAACGCGGGCTGTTTCGTCAGTCGCATCACGGGCGCGTCCCCGGCGGCCCGGCTGGCCGTGTAGCTTGGATGCAGCATGTAACCGGCGAACATGCCCACGACGGGAATCCCACTGACCAGGCCGTCGAGAAATTTCGTGAACGCATTGTCCTCCTGGATTGAAAAAGTGGGGGACTGTGCTCCCGGCGCGAACACGTCGTAATGTGCCTTCCACAACGATTTCATGCCACGCCTGCCGATGGCTCCGAGGATCCGGCCGTCCGGCGATTTGAATGTGTAACGCGCCGACCAGTCGATGATGCGGTCCGCCTCGATTGTCGCCATGAGCTGCCGCATCGTGTCGTCGGTGAAGACTTCCACCTTCTCGCGAAAACGGAAGAGCTTCTGCTTCACATAACAGATCGTTCTGCCGCCGGCGTCCGTCACATATATCTGCGGGGTGAGGGCGATGAGCTTGAAGCGAAGCGTGACGGGATAGTTCATGAAGCCGTCAAAGTGGCTGTGTTCAACGAGCTGACAAGTTCTGAAGCAAAGCCTTCGCACATGCCGCCGCGAATTCGGGTGCGTTGATCTCGCAGTCCATCTCGATGAGCGGAATGCCGGGGCGGAGGTACTGTTGGATCGCGGCAAACAAGGCCGCGTCTGCCGCAGCATCGTGGAACGGCTTTCCAGCGGCGCTGATGATGCTGATGGCCTTCACTGGCAGCAACACGGTGACCGGGCCGCGATGCGCATTCGCCTTTTCGGCGAGAATGCGGCCGAGTTCGGCGCATTCGGCGGCATTGGTGCGCATGAGAGTGACCTGCGGATTGTGGATGTAGAAGGTGCGGCCCTCAAATTTCGCGGGAACCGTCGCACGTTCGCCGAAATTAACCATGTCGAGGCAGCCGGGCGTGATGATCGCGGGAATGCCGGCCTTCGCCGCAGCATCGAGCCGCGTTTTGCCCGCGCCAAGGATGCCGCCGACGAGTTCATCCGCCCACTCGGTCGTCGTGACATCGAGAACGCCCGCGAACATGCCGCTTTCGATCAGCGACTCCATGATTCTGCCACCGGTGCCGGTGGCGTGGAAGACGAGCACCTCGTAACCGGCGTCTTCGAGAATTTTCTTCGCCGTGTTCACGCACTCGGTCGTGTTGCCGAACATCGACGCGGCGATGAGCGGTTTGTCCGCACCTGCTGGCACCGCCGTTTCCACCATGCCGCAGATCGCGCCCGCCGCGCGTGCCAGCAGCACGCGGGAGATGCGGTTGATGCCGCTGACATCGACGATGCTCGGGAACATCACGATGTCCTTCGTGCCGACATACGGCGCCACGTTGCCCGCGGCCAGCGTGGAGACCATGACTTTCGGAAATCCGACGGGCAGCGCCCGCATCGCCGCCGTGCCGATCGCCGTGCCGCCGCCGCCGCCGAGTGAAATGACGCCCTGCACCGTGCCGCTTTCGGCCAAGGCCGATAAAAACTTCGCCGCCGCGGCCGCCATCGCCGTCACGGCCTCGCCACGATCTTTGCGCGCCATGATGCCCGCGAGATCGACATTACCCGCCGCCGCGACCTGTCCGCGTGTCACATCCGGCGTCACCTGCGGCACATCACCGCTGCCGGTGTCGATGAGCAGCGTCTGATGCCCGCGTGCGCGGATGATTTCCGCCACATAGGCGTGTTCGTGACCTTTGGTGTCGAGCGTGCCGAGGACTGCGATGGTTGCCATGCCGGAGGATAAAAGCGGGGGAGGGAAGAACAGCAACCGTTTCACACCAGCGGCTATCCGGCGTCCACCGGCTCAATCGAGCATTCTTTGCTTCAATTCTGCCGTGGGCATCATGCAGGCGTCGTGCCTGCCGAACCATCGGTAGCGGTTGTGGGCGACGAAAAAGTAAACAGCGTCACGCAGCGCACATGGCAGCGGCTTGAGGAGAGTGGCGAGCTTCCAGACTCCTCCCAGTGTGCGGGCGATCTCGATGGCGGCGTCGCTGGCCTTGAAAGCACCTTGCGGCGTGAGAAAGAGCATCGAACCAGGCGCTTCAGGGTCAAGACCATGACGGAGGTAGAGTTCGCGCCCGAGGGGGCTTTGAATCGGCGCGAATTTGATTTTGCCAGCCGGATCGTGCCTCACGACGAAACGCACACTGGCGTCGCAGAGATGGCAGACGCCGTCAAAGAGCAGCAGGTGGTCGAGGTTGGGATCGAAATGAGGCACAGGCAGGGAAGTGGAATGGAAGATACCCGCTCTGTCCACCGGCGCTCACACCACCGGCCCCGGCACGTCCTTCCACTTCGCGTGCCAGTCCTTGAACACGACGGGGGAGATTTCGCTGGGCTTGATCTCGCTGCGACCGCCCCAGAAGACGTTGGTGTAGAGCAGCGGGATGCCGACATCAGCCAGATGTTTGTCGATGGCGGCCTTGTGGGTGAGCACGGTGTCCTTGTCGGTGCCATGGATGACGCCCATGATGTTCACGTTGGCGAAGCGCTCGCCGCCTTCGCGCCAGTAGGCGTGCGTCATGATCGGATGACGGCCCACCTCGCCGCCGGCTCGTTCCTCCATGCCTGCCGGCACACGCCAGTGGAACAGCGCGTTGAAACGCGTCACCCGCTGGCCGGTGGCACTGGGCTTCACATGTTCGAGGAAGGTCGAGAAGCGGCCGATGACTCCTTTCTCGTCGAGACGCCTGGCCACCTCGCAGAATTTCTCCAGCGACACGCCCGCGGCCTTCGCGCGACCTGCCCACGGCTCGGGGCCGATTTCTTCAGGTTTGAGATCTCCCTTGAGATGCAGCAGCATGTTCCACTCCTCCGCGTCGAGATCGGCGATGTTCGTGGTCATCATCACAGCGGGCTCGTCGGCCTTCTCACCGGGTTCCATCGTTTTGCGGCGCACATGGCCGACGCCGAGGGCGAAGATGCCATGCGCCTGCATCGTGTAGTAATCCGTGGCGCCGATCAGCCGCATCAGCACGGCGCAATGCTCCTCGATGGCATGGCCCTGCGGCACTTTCAGCGTCGTCCACAGGCGGAAATCGCTGCCGCTGACCTCGCGGTCGGTGCTGCGCATCACGACATGGCCGCTGAACGGGTCTTGTTTGAACAGGAAATCAAAGGCCGCGTCCAGTTTGTCCGCCGGAACATTCCAGGCCACGAGCGCGCCTTCGGCCAGCTTGTTCGCCAGCAAGGTCTGCCGCACACGGCGGATCACACCGGAGCTCAGCATCGCCCTGACACGCTCCACCACCGTGTCAAACGGCACGCCGCTCTCCTGGGCGATGAATTGGAAAGGCTGTGGATGGAAACCTTTCACCCGGTCCTCGCTGACGGCGAGGATCGTGGCTTTGTTGGGGTCGCTATGCTGGGTGGGGATGGGAAAGTCGGACATTATTGTGTGGGGCGGGGGAGGGGAACCATTAAC
>JAEUHJ010000214.1 GCA_016795375.1 Verrucomicrobiaceae bacterium | reverse complement strand
CTCTGTGCGGCACGAACGTCCCCAGACCCAAAACCGCACAGAGGACTGTGCGGACCACTATAAATCCATGAAAGCTCTCTTCTCCGAACTTCGTCCCGCCGCCATGGCCACGCTTGTGCTTGCGGTGGTCACCTGTGGCGTTTATCCGCTCGCCATCACCGGCATCGCGCAGACTGTCTTCAAAGACAAAGCCCACGGCAGCCTCATCACCGATAAAGACGGCCAGGTCATCGGCTCCGCGTTGCTCAGCCAGAATTTCACCGCCGCGAACTACTTCCACCCGCGCCCCAGCGCCGCAGGCAGTGGTCACGACGCCGCCAGCTCCAGCGGCAGCAACCTCGGCCCCACCTCGCAGAAGCTGCACGATGCCATCAAAGATCGCGTTGCCGCGTATCGCACCACGAACGGCCTCGCCGCCGATGCTCAAGTCCCGGCGGATGCCGTCACGGCTTCGGCCAGCGGCCTCGATCCGCATATCAGTGTGCAGAATGCGGAACTGCAGGCCGGACGCGTTGCCAAAGCCCGCAACCTCAGCGTCGAGAAGGTGAGGCAACTGATCGCTACGAACACCGAAGGGCCAGACCTGGGCCTTCTGGGCGATGCGGGGGTGAATGTGTTGAAATTGAACCTGGCGCTCGATGCGCAATGAAAAGTGGTTCGCACAGTCCTCTGTGCGGAACGAGCGCCCCCAGGCTTCCAAAGCCCGCACAGAGGACTGTGCGGACCACTATTCTTCCCGCCGCCACGCAACAAACTCCCCGCTCCTCAAACCCGCCTTCACCGGATTCTCCGCGATATACTGTCGGAATTTCTCAAACGAAGCTTCGCTCCTCACCAGATGATCAAAGCTCTCGTCCTGCCAAAATCGCCCGCTCCTGCCCAGCACCTCATTGATCTTCATCGCTGACCACTTCTTCCACGACTCCACCTGCTTCAGCATCGCATCCCGCGCCAACCCACCGACCAGCAGATGAACATGATTCGGCATCACCACAAAATCACCCAGCATGTAGCGCGATCCGTCAAAGAATCGCAGCGCCCCCGTCACGATCTCGGCCAGCTCCGCTCGTTTCAACAGGCATTCGCCGTGACAAGCGTCCATCTCATCCTCCAACGCCTTGGAGAAGCGACGAAAGTCCTTCCGTTCTTCGTCACAAAGCACTTCCACCCTCCTACGCCAGTCTTTAGCTGTCGGGTCGATCCCACGTTCCGCAAGCCACGCATCACGTTCCGAACGCCATCGCTGGCAGACCTCTTTTGGAATCGAATCCGCCGTGCGCCAGGTGATGAAGTAAGTCGCGTCTTCCTGATCCCAGTGTGGCAGATGACCGTGGGTCATACTGACCTTTTTCGCCGGGTTGAAGAATTGAAAAGCCATGGCGCGGATAGCAAAGTGGTCCGCACAGTCCCCTGTGCGGTTTCCCTGTCAACGTCCCAAGCCGCACAGAAATGTGGCCTGCACAGTCCTCTGTGCAGCACGAACGTCTCCTGGCCTTCGCTTTCCGCACAGGGGACTGTGCGGACCACTCTATGAACCCACGCGACGACAACCGCCCTGATCCCGACGCCCTGCTCGTAAAAGTGCAGAAAGAGTGGTGCCCACAAGCCGGTGTTCTGGCTGAAGGTCTGTCGGCCTACGAGCCGCACAGAGGACTGTGCGGACCACATTCCGGCAAGCTCCACATCTTCCTCGGCATGTGCCCCGGCGTGGGCAAGACCTACGCCATGCTGCAAACGGCCCGTCAGCGTGTGAAAGAGGACGTGGATGTGCTCGTGGGCATCGTGGAGACGCACGGAAGGCACGAAACCGCCTCGCTGCTCGAAGGCATGCGCGTCTTGCCGCGCAGGCAGCTCGAACATCGCGGCTTCACGCTGGAGGAGTTCGACATCGACGCCGTGCTCGCGCAGAAGCCGCAGCTCGTTCTCGTCGATGAACTCGCGCACACCAACGCGCCCGGATCACGCCATGCGAAACGCTACCAGGACGTGCTGGAGCTGATCGACGCGGGCATCGACGTTTACACGACGCTCAACGTCCAGCACATCGAGAGCCAGGTGGACATCGTGCGCCAGATCAGCGGCGTGACCATCTCCGAGACCGTGCCGGACTCCATCCTCGATGTCGCGCATGAGATCCAGCTCATCGACCTCAGCGTGGAAAAACTGCTGGAGCGCATGGCCGACGGCAAAGTGTATCTCGGCGAGCGGGCGGAGCATGCCGTGAGCGGCTTTTTCAAAGAAGGCAACCTCACCGCGTTGCGCGAACTCGCGCTGCGCTTCACCGCCGCGCAGGTGGATCGCGATCTGGAGGACATCCGCCGACTCAAACGCGTCAGCAGCCCGTGGAAAACGAACGCGCGGCTCATGGTCGGCGTGGGGCCGAGTCCGTATGCGGAGAGCCTCATCCGTTGGACACGCCGCGCTGCGTCGAGGCTGAACTGCCCGTGGCTCGTCGTGTGGGTGGAAAGCTCGCGCATGCTCGGCTCCGTCGAGCAGGACCGTCTCACGCGTTCGCTCAGTCTCGCGCGCAAACTCGGCGGCGAGGTCGTCTCCGTCACCGGCGAAAACATCTCCGAGGCGCTGCTCCAGGTCGCACGCGAGCGGAATGTCACCCAGATCGTCGTCGGCAAGCCCGACAAGCCCTCGCTGTGGCGCAAATCGCTCGCCGACCATCTCATCCTCGGCAGCGGCGACATCGACGTGTGCGTCGTGCGCCCGCTCGCCTCGGCAGAGAAAGCCCGCGCCAACGTCAAAGAGCCCATTTCGACCAGGGTGATCGGCGAATACAGTTGGGCGCTCGTCTCCGTCTTTGCCATCGCCAGCGTGTGCTGGGGCCTCGTGTCCATCACCGGCTACATGTTTGTCGCCCTGGTGTTCTTGCTGGCTGTCGTGCTCGCAGCGTTGCGTTTCAGCCGTGGTCCGGTGCTGCTGATGGCCACGCTCAGCGCTCTGTGTTGGGATTACTTCTTCATCCCGCCGCAGTTCACGCTCCACATCAACAAGGCCGAGGACCTGATCATGTTCGGCATGTTTTTCATCGTCGCCATCAGCATGGGCAGCCTCACCAGCCGCCTGCGCATGAGAGAGGCCGCCGAGCGCCGCCGCGCCCGTCAGACCGACGCGCTGCTGCGTGTCACACAAAGCGCCGCGCTTGCGGCCGAGCCGGCCAAAGGCCTCGCCGAGGCACTGCGCACCATCAGAGAGCTGCTCCATGCCGGCACCGCGCTCGTCGTGCGTGAGGGCGACCGCACGCTGCCGCAGAGCGCGCACCGCGCGAGCACCTTCCAGCCCGGCGCGAAGGAATGGGGCGTCATCTCGTGGGTGTATGCGAACAAGCAATGCGCCGGACGCCACACCGACACGCTGCCGCAATCCGCCGCCACCTGGTTTCCGCTGCAAACGGCCACCTCCCTCCTCGGCGTGCTCGGCGTGCAGTTCGAGCACGAACAACGGCTCGACTTTGCCACGCGGCAGATGATCGAGGCCTTCGCGCTGCAACTCGCGCTCGTCTTGGAAAAAGAGCACTTCATCCAGGCCGTGAGCCATGCCGAGGTGCTCGCGCACTCGGAAAAGCTCCACCGCACCCTGCTCGACAGCATCTCGCACGAACTCAAAACACCCATCGCCGTCATCAACGCCGCCGTGGAAGGCATGAGCGGCACTCCCGGCCCCTACCTCGACGAAATCACCACTGCCTCACAGCGACTCCAGCGCGTGGTGGACAATCTCCTGCATATGACCCAGCTCGAATCCGACGTGCTCCAGCCGCGCCTCGATTGGTGCGATGTGCGCGATGTCATCACCGCCGCGCAGCACGCCGTCGGTCAGCCACTGGCGACGCATCCGGTGCGGCTGGAAATCGCCGACGATTTTCCGCTCGTGAAGCTCGACCACACCCTGCTCACCCAGGCCCTCGCCAACATCCTGCACAACGCCGCCGTCTATACGCCCGCAGGCACGGAGATTGAGGTGGGAGTAAAGTGGTCCGCACAGTCCTCGGTGCGGAACGAGCGTCCCCAGCGCCAGAACCGCACAGAGGACTGTGCGGACCACGCTCTGTGCCTCACCATCCGCGACCACGGCCCCGGCTTGCCACCTGGCATGGAGAAATCCGTCTTCGAGAAATTCTGCCGCGCCCCCGGAGCGCCCGCTGGCGGCACCGGTCTCGGACTCACCATTGCGCGAGGCTTTGTGCAAGCCCTCGGCGGTGAGATCACCGCGCGAAACCACCCCGAAGGCGGCGCGGAGTTTGTGATCGAAGTAAAACGTGTATCAAAGTGGTCCGCACAGTCCTCTGTGCGGAATGAGCGTCCCCAGACTCCAAACCGCACAGAGGACTGTGCGGACCACTCTTCATGACCGCCCTCATCATCGACGACGAAATCCAAATCCGCCGCCTGCTCAAACTGGCGCTGGAGTCGAAGGGCCACACCGTCCGCGAGGCGGAAAACGGCACACTCGGCCTGCAAGCCGCCGTGTTTCACAAACCGGATGTCATCATCCTCGATCTCGGCCTGCCGGACATGGACGGCGTGGAGGTGCTGAGACGCCTCCGCGAGTGGAGCCCCATTCCCGTGCTCATCCTCAGCGTGCGCGACCAGGAGGCGATGAAACTCGCCGCCTTCGACGCCGGAGCCGACGACTACGTCACCAAGCCCTTCAGCACCGCCGAACTCCTCGCGCGCCTCACCGCCATCCAGCGCCGTCACAGCGCCGATGAGAATGCCAATCTGCACATTGGCAGCCTCCATCTCGATCCCGCCCACCACACCGCCACGCTCTCCGACGAGCCATTGAAGCTCACGCCCACCGAATACGCCATGCTCGCCCAGCTCGTGAAGCACGCCGGCAAGGTCGTCACGCTCAAACAGCTCCTCCGCGCCGTCTGGGGCCCGCAATCCGAGCAGCAGAGTAACTACCTCCGCGTCTATGCCAACCACCTGCGCAAGAAACTGGAAGACAGCGGCCTGGAAATTCAAAACGAGCCGGGGATCGGCTACCGGCTCGTCGAGCGGTGATTCATTCACACCTTCTTAACGCGAAGCCTCCGCCTGTTTACTGGCATGGAGGCGTTTCACGCGCAGGGTGAAGCCATGAACGACAAACTCACCTCTTCAAAGTCCCGCGAACCCGTGCCCGTGCATGTCGTGGGGCAGTTTAGCTGGGGGCTGACGATTCTGTTTGTGCTCGCCTCGGTGTGCTGGGTGCTGCTGCCTTACACAGGTTCCACGTTTTCGGCGCTGGTGTTTCTGCTGGCGATCGTGCTGGCGGGCACGCGGTGGAATCGCGGGCCGGTGCTGACGATGGGCGTGGTGAGCGCGCTGGTGTGGAATTTCATCTTCCTCCCGCCGCGCTTCACCCTGCACATCGAAAAACCGGCGGACATGATCATGTTTGCCATGTTTTTCGTCGTGGCGCTGAGCATGGGGCATCTCATCACGCGGCTCCGCGAGCGTGAGAGGACGGCGGAGAACCTTCATCGCGAGCAGGAGCAGCTCCAGGCGGCGAAACATCGTGCGGAGCTCGCAGCGGAAGCGGAGAGGCTGCACCGCACGCTTCTCGACAGCGTGTCGCACGAGCTGAAAACACCCATCGCCATCATCCGCACGGCGATTGACGGCCTCGGCACGGCGAATCCCTTCGCGGCAGAGATCGAAACGGCCACGCGCCGGCTTCAGCGCATCGTGGAGAACTTTTTGGAGATCACTCGCGTGGAGTCGGAGGCCGTGAAGCCATCGCCGGACTGGTGCGAGTTCCTCGACGTGATCCACGCCGCCACCTCGCCGCTTCAGCGCGAGCTTTTGCCGCATCCACTTCGCATCTCCGGCGCGGAGACTTTGCCTCTGCTGAAGCTCGACAGCCGTCTGCTCTCGCAAGCGCTCGCCAATGTGATGCACAACGCCACGCAGCATGTCCCGGCGGGAAGCGAGATCGAAATCAGCGCCGCGGTGCTTCCAAACGACACGCTGGATCTGCGTGTGCGCGATCACGGGCCAGGTCTGCCGCCGGAGATGGAGGAGCGTGTGTTTGAGAAGTTCGCCCGCGCACCCGGAGCGCCCGCAGGCGGCACGGGGCTAGGCCTCGCCATCTCGCGCGGCTTGATGCGCGCGATGAAGGGTGACATCTCCGTGCGCAACCATCCGGAAGGCGGCGCGGAGTTTCTTTTCAGCCTGCCGGTCAAAACACGCCAGCCATGAGCAAAGCCCTCATCATCGACGACGAACAGCAGATGCGCCGCCTGCTGCGCATGCTGCTGGAGTCCCGCGGCTACGAGGTCTGCGAGGCCGAGGAAGGCCAGCAAGGCCTGCAAGAGGCCGCGTTTCATCGCCCGGATGTCGTTTTGCTCGATCTCGGCCTTCCGGGACTCGGCGGCCTGGAGGTGCTGAAACGGCTGCGCGAGTGGAGCGATGTGCCGGTGCTCATTTTGAGTGTGCGCGATCAAGAGGCCACGAAGGTCCAGGCACTCGAAATCGGTGCCGATGATTATGTGACGAAGCCTTTTGGTAGTGCCGAGCTGCTCGCGCGACTCGATGTCATCCAGCGCCGCCGCGGACCGCGTCACACGCCCGAAATCATCGCCGGGCCGCTCAAGGTCGATCTGTTGCATCACGAGGCTCAAATCGGCGATGAGGCCCTCAAACTCACCCCGACCGAGTTTGCGCTGCTCAAAGTGCTCACCGAGCACGTCGGCCGCATCGTCACACAAAACCAGATCGTGAAGCAAGTCTGGCCCGGCCAGTCCAGCGACGCCAGCGAGGGCCTGCGCGTCCACATCAATCATCTGCGCAAAAAACTCGGCGATCGCGGAGTGAGCATCGTCAACGAGCCCGGCATCGGCTACCGGCTGGAGGCGTGATTTCATCATGCGGGTGTCATTCCCTGGCATGATTTCAGTCTTTTCATATCTCAGAGAGTGTGAATCATGGCGCAATGCCCGAATCCCCGACCACCGCTGACACGCCAACTCTCATGCGCCGCGCCTGGATCGTCGTGGGCCTGCTGTTCCCGGTGGCGCTGCTGAACTACCTCGACCGGCAGATGATCGCCTCGATGAAGGTCTCCGTGATGGGAGACATCAAGGACATCGGCAGCGAGGAAAACTGGGGGCATATGCTGGCCTCGTTCAAATGGGTCTATGCCATCTTCAGTCCGATCGGCGGCTACCTCGCGGATCGTTTCAGTCGCAAGCTCACGATCTGCGGCAGCTTGTTTGTGTGGTCGCTCATCACCTGGCTCACCGGACATGTCAGCAACTTCAACGAGCTTTACTGGGCCCGCACATTGATGGGCATCAGCGAGGCGTTCTACATTCCGGCGGCGCTGGCGATGATCGCGGATTATCACACGGGCGGCACGCGCTCACGAGCGGTCGGCGTGCATCAGATGGGCATTTACTGCGGAGTGATGGCCGGCGGCTTCGCCGGTTTCGTGGCGGAGGCACCGGATCTCGGCTGGCGCTTCATGTTCGACTTCACCGGGCTGGCGGGCGTCCTTTACGCCATCCCGCTGCTGCTCCTTCTGCGTGATGTGCCGCGTTCATCGGGCAAATCGAGCGCCAACAGTGCTGCATCCATCGCCAGTTCACCGCAGGAGACATTGCTGAGCCGCAATTTCATCCTGCTGGTGCTTTATTTCACGCTTCCCGCGCTCGCCGCGTGGGTCGTGCGTGACTGGATGCCGGCGATCCTGCAAAAAGCGTTCGACATCAGCCAGGGCGTGGCCGGGGTGTCCGCATCGCTCTACTGGCAGGCGTCCGCGCTGCTGTCCGCGATTCTCGGCGGCTGGCTGGCGGACCGCTGGATGCGGCGCAGCGATCGTGGCCGCATCTACGTCAGCGCCATCGGCATGATGCTCATCATTCCCGCCATGTACGGTGTTGGCAACGCGCCCGCGATGAACTCCTTCACGCTCGCCGTGGCCGCCTTGATCCTGTTCGGCGTCGGCTGGGGCTTCTTTGACTGCAACAACATGCCGATCCTCAGCCAGATCGTGCGTCCGGACATGCGCGCCACCGGCTACGGCATCATGAATTTCGTCAGCATGATGTGCGGAGGCGTGGCGGACTGGGGTTTTGGCGCCATGACAGATCGCGGCGTTCCGCTGAATGTGATCTTCGGCGTCTTCTCGCTCGTGTGCCTCGTGTCGCTCGGCATCGTGCTCATGATCCGGCCGAAGCCGGGCGCGTGATCAGCCGCCGCAGACTTTGCATGGTTTGCCATCGGCCGCCTGGCAGGCGTTCGCGGCATTGTAGAAGCGGCATTTGGAATTGTGGCGCGTGCCGGACGAGCTGATGCTCCAGCCGGTGGGCGGGCCGCCCGCGGGCGGTGTCGCCGCGCCCTTTCCCGCGATTGCTTTTGGCTGCGGCGTTTTGATTTCCTCGCGCATGGCCAGCACGATGACCGAGGCTCTCTTCAGCGCCTCCACGGTGAGCGCCAGATCATCACCGTTCGTGCCTGACTTCAGCGAAGGCACGCCTGGCAAGCGTCGTTCCTTGCCGTCCTTGTCCTTCTCGACCGCCAGTTTCTCCAAGGTTTCACTGCGCAAGCAGTCCGCCAGCACCTTCGCCGCCGGTTTGTCACTGCTGCTGACGGGCGTTGACGAACGTTTGCCCTGCACGCGTGACTGCGCGGAAAAAAACACGCCCAACACGTCGCCTTTCTCCCCGATCACATAACCACCGACGGATTTCTCGTCGATCGCCGCGTCGTGTTCAAAACCGCCCGCGCCTGAAAGGCGGCTGATGATGCCCTTTGTCAGCGGCGGCGTGGAGAAGGTCTTGCCCGTGGCGGACGTCAACGCCACGGCGTAAATGTTCTGGCCCAGTTCCAGCGGCTTGCGTGGCAAAAACCTGCCCTGCTCCATCTCCACCGCGCAGGAAAGCAATGCCAGGCCGAGTTTCACATCCGTCTTCACGACCTTCGCTGGAACATCTTTGCCGGCGTGATGCAGCACGACGGTCTTCGCGTCCTTCAACAGCGCGGCTTCGGTGATGAAGAAGCCTTTGCCCAGCGGCAGGCCGAGACCACGCGTGATGATGGTCTCAATCACCGGTTCCAGCACCTGCGGTGCCAGCTTTGCCGGATCGCCGCCGCTGGCGGTCTGTATCTGCAACGCCGTGTTCACCGCCTCTTCGAGCGCGAGGCTGTAGGCGTTGATCGGCGTGCTCGTGCCGTCGAGCGCATGGAATGTGCGCACGCCCGCGTGATAAAGCGTCTTCTTCATGGCCTTCTGCCCGCGCTCCATCGCAAAGTCATCGCTCCGCATCACGAGAAACGGCGTGCCTGATGCCAGCCACGCGCCTTTTTGATCCGGCATCTCGCGGATCACGCGACAGAGGAAACCTTCGGGCAGGAGTTGATCGATCTGCATGTTGACCGGCCCGGACTTCTCCGCCGCCTCCAGCGTCACCTGCGCCTGCTGGGCGAACTGCTGGTCGTCCTGCGAGAACAATGTGACCGGATGCGCCACCGCGCGGCCGCTGTTGTCCTTCAGCAGCAGTTTGCCGTCCTTCAATCCGCCGAACCGGCCCTCCAGCGTGCGCGCGCCATCCGCGCTGCGCCATTCACGCGCAAGCATGGGCGTGTGCAGCATGAACACGAGAAAAAGACAACCCCGCCAGCGCATGAGGACGATCCTAGACGTGAACCACCGCCGGGCAACCGCCTGGTGCGGATCGTCCGCACTTGCGGCTTGAGGCGGAGCCTGATCGCGGGAAAGTGCGCGCCGAGTTTTAATCTCATGCCTCTACGCGACACCCTGCTCAACTTCATCATCACCTGCGTGCTGGTGCTGATCGTCGTGCTGGTCGCCATCCTGCTGAGGGAAAACCGGCCCGCACCGGCGGCGGCGGTACCGGTGGGCGTGGCGAGAGTACCCCCGGGGCAGAATGCCGACACGGGACGCGCGCCGCTGCCGGAGTTCAAGATTTATCCCAAGGCGCGCTTCATCGAGAGCCGCACGAACGAGGCGGACACGCTGCGCTTCAAGGTGAGCGACACGGAAGACGAGCATGTGTTCGTGCTCTATTTCGTCGATGCGCTGGACGCCTCCTCGACACATCCGCAGCGCGTGCAGGACCAGGCGCGTTACTTTGGTGTCAGCAGTCAGCGCGTCATCGAGGAAGGGCAGCGCGCCGCGGCTTATGTGGCGAAGCTGCTGAAAGACCATCCGTGCTCCGTGATGACACGCTGGGAGGAGGTGCCCGGCCTCAGCCGCTATTACGCCCTGGTACTGGTGGAGATCAGCGCCGGGAAATGGGTGTATCTGGCCGACCTGCTGGTGCAGCAGGGCTATGCGCGCGTGGCGGGCGTGACGACGAACCTGCCCTCCGATCCGCGCTCGCTGAATGACTATGCGCTGGAGCTGCAGGCGCTGCGCAAACGCGCGGAGCAGCAGAAGGCGGGCATCTGGGCGGCCTCGAAGCTGTGAGTTCTCATTTTTCCGGGCAGGAAGTCCGGCATTGATGAATCATGATGGATTGATACGATGCCGCCACCTTGGCCTCCGTCCTCAAATCCCTCAGCCTCATCGCCGATCCCACGCGGGTGCGGCTGCTGCTGCTGCTGAACCAGGAGGAGCTGAGCGTGGCAGAGCTGCAGGAGGTGCTGTCGCTGCCGCAGTCGAACATCTCCGCGCAGCTCGCGAAACTGAAGGCTGCCGGGCTCGTGAATGACCGCCGCAGCGGCAAGAACCGCCTTTATCAGATCGACGAGCCCGGCGCGAAGGACCAACCGGCGCGCGAGCACTTCATGGCGCTGCTGGAAGCGGCGGGCGCGGAGCTGCGCGAGGTGAAAAAAGACGCCGAGGCGCTCACAGTGGTGCTGCGCAAAAGGGCGCAGACGGCGCGGGCCTATTTCGACGCGCTGGCGGGCAAGTTCGGCCGCCATTACATCCCCGGACGCTCCTGGAAAGGATTGGGCGAGACGTTGCTGCGGCTCATGCCGCCGCTGGTCATCGCCGATCTCGGCGCCGGCGAAGGCACGCTGTCGCAACTGCTTGCGCAACGGGCCAAGAAGGTGATCGCCGTCGATAACAGCGAGAAGATGGTCGCCTACGGTGCCGAACTGGCAAAGAAGCACGGCTTCACGAATCTCGAATACCGGCTCGGCGACATCGAAGCGCCGCCGATCCCGCCGCTGAGCGTCGATCTCGTGTTCCTGAGCCAGGCGCTGCATCACGCGCAGAGTCCTGAGAAGGCGTTGAAGGCCGCGTTCACGCTCTTGAAGCCCGGCGGCCGCATCGTTGTGCTCGACCTGCTGAAGCATCAGTTCGAGAAAGCACGCGACCTCTACGCCGACGTGTGGCTCGGCTTCTCCGAAAGCGACCTGCACGACATGCTCGGCAAGGCTGGCTTCAAGAAAATCGAGACCAGCGTGGTGCACCGCGAGAGCAAGAGTCCGCACTTCCAGACCATCCTGGCGATGGCGGAGAAGGAGAGCCGCCTCACTTCTTCGGGTCACTGGTCGGGCTCATGACGCGCGCGGCCGAAATCGTGAGGCCGTTTTGCTGCAGCATAAGACCGTTGATCTGCTTTTTGTCGTCGCGTGTGAAGACGAGCGCGGCCTTCACCACATCGTATTCGAAACGATCCGCCGACGTCTCAAACACCGGCGCCACCTCCTGCCCGTCCAACTGCGCGAACAACGTGTCCGCCAGCACGGTGACGGTGAGTTTCTTCAAACCCATGAGCGCATACTCACCTGCGTAGGGCTGCAGCTCTTTCGCGGTGCGCAGCGTGACGTTCGGCGCGTCTCCTGCGCGTTTCGCAGTCAGCTCGCGGCCGTTTTGATACAGCGTGAGCGACTCGAGCTTGTGCTCCTTGCTGTCGCGGTTGAATCCGATCTCGGCGGCCACCGCCATGTTGAAGAAACGATCCGGGGCTTTGGCCAGGGCAGGCAGAAATGTCTGGCCGGTGAGCCGAACCCAGAGCTTGTCGTCATGCAGCACGACGGTGAATCGCGAATCGCGATCGAGTTCGTAAACGCCAGGGTATTGCTTCATCGTCTCTGCCGGAAGTGCGATTTCCTTCTGTTCCTTCGCGGGCGGCGCTTTGACGTCAGACGTGCCGGTGATCACTGCGGAGCCGCCCACGCTGTTGTTGCTGATCAAAGCCACGCGCACGATGCCCTTGGCAGGAATGACCTGAAGCCCGGAGCAAAAGCCGCCGGTGCCGCCGTCGTGAGTGAGCGTGAAATCGCCGTTGGTCCTGGTCAAAAACACGCCGAGGCCGATTTGACCGCCGAGCGACGGCGCTTCGGCATGCGGCTTCAACGCAATCGCAAAGGCGTCCTTCAACGGAGTCTTTTCGGGATGCAGCAGCGCCTCGCCGAACGTCATCATGTCCGCCGCGTTGCTGCGCAGCGCGCCGGCGCCCGCCATGGCGGCAAGATGCCACGGCTTGACCTCCTCCGCGCCGGCATGGGGCGTGGCACGCGGCAGTTTCGCCGGTTCGACCGCGGTGTCATTCAAACCGAGCGGCAGACAGATTTTCTTCGTCACCGCGTCCTCCCAGGTCGTCTGAAACACTTTTCCAAGCAGATGGCCGAGCAATCCGACGCCGACGTTCGAATAGCTGGATGAATAAGGCCCCTCGCCTTCGAGTTTGGCGCTGGTGATGTAGGCGAACAGCAGTTTCTCATCGTATTTCGCATACGGATCGCCTTCGACCATGCCTGCGGCGGCGTTGGTCGGCATGCGCGGCAAGCCGCTGGTATGCATGGAAAGCTGCTCCAGCGTGATCGCGGCGACACGCGGATCGGCGAATTTCGTTTCAGAGCCAAGGACGCTGCCAACCGTCGTCTCCAGCGTCACTTTCTTCTCCACCACCGCCTGCGCCAGCAGCAGGCCGGTGAAGACCTTCGTGATCGAGCCGATCTCGAACACGATCTGCTCCGGCGGCGTGCCTTTCGCTTCCGGCGCCTTGCCTGCGATGGCAAACTTCACATCATCACCGATGCGCTCGGCGGTGACGATGCAGCCGGCCTTCAGCTCCTTTGCCTCCAGGGCGGCGGCTTCGGCGAGCGTGCGCGCTGAAAGCGGGTTCGCGGTGAAAACGGCCATGAGCAGCGATGAAACGAGCAATTTCATGCGTGCAGGCTACGCAGCCGCGGCGCAAACATCAAGGCGTCTCGTTTGACGCGGCCCGCTTCCCCGCCTCCTATGACGCGCAGTGACCGACGCCCTGGAAGACCTTGAAAACTTCATCATCGACGTGGTGATCCACAACCGCCGTGGCATCCGCGCGTCGTTGCTGCGGCTGGTGTTCCGCGGCCTGTCGGGCATCTACTCGGCGGCGGTGCGCACACGCCTTTATCTCTACCGTCATCGCTACATCCACGACCATCACCTCGGCGTGCCGGTCATCAGCGTGGGGAATCTGACCGTCGGCGGCACCGGCAAGACACCCGTCGTCGAGATGCTGGCGAAGGCGCTGCACGAGCGCGGCCGCCGCGTGTGCATCCTGAGCCGCGGCTACAAGAGCAAGCGGCAGAAGAAGCTGCCGCTCTCCCAAAAGATCGCCGCGAA
>JAEUHJ010000200.1 GCA_016795375.1 Verrucomicrobiaceae bacterium | reverse complement strand
AACACGCTGCCTGCGTGCTCGCTGAGGAGCCTTTTCCACTCGGCCACCTGGCCGGGATGGATGCCAAATTCCTTGGCGATCTGCTGCACGGTTTTGATGCCTTTGAGGGCTTCCAAAGCCACGCGGGCTTTGAACTGAGGGTCATGTCGTTTGCGTTTGTTTTTCACGATGTTGGTTTGGGTTCGGGTTCATCTCCCCGGACCTCAACCACCATAACCTCATCTCTTAGCCCCTGGCTCGAATTTCGGGGTCCACCTCAAGTCTGCATGGAAATCTTGACGCTGGTCGATGTGGACATTATTTGTCCACGTCATGAAAACAGTCACTGTTCGGGATTTGCGCAACTCTTTCTCGATGCTTGAAGCGTGGCTTTTGGAGGGGGAGGATATCCGCATTGAGAAACGGGGGCAGCCCATCGGGCTGCTCCGGGCATGGCGTTCTGATTCTGCAACGCAGCCTGTAAAGCCCGACTTCGCGGCACGCAGGCGGGCCATCTGGGGCGATCGTGTGTTCAGCGAGCAGGAAGTGGCGGCCATGCGAGCGGATGAACTCCACGGAGAAGAAGGATGAGCTGCTTTCCAGACACCTCTTTTCTCTGCGCCCTGTATCAGGCTCAGGGCAACTCCTGCCGCGCCGATCAATTCATGGCCCAATTGAACGGAGCATTGCCAGTGTCGAGCTTGCTGCTGCTGGAATACCGCCAATCGGTAAGGCTGCAAATTTGGCTGCACCGTAACGACCTGAGCAGGGGTTTTACGCAGACCGAAGGGCAACAGATGCTCAATGATATGCAGGCCGATCTCAACGCGGGCCTGCTCACGATGATGCCGGTGGATTGGTCTGCTGTGCATCAGAGGGCGGAGGCATTGAGCGGCGCCCACACGCCTGCGGCGGGGCATCGGCTGGCGGACATCCTGCAAGTGGCCACCGCACTGCATCTTGGCGTCACGGAGTTCCTGACCTTTGATGCAAATCAGGAGAAACTCGCCGTGGCAGAGGGGCTCGTGGTGCCGCTATGACGACTGTTTTTCACCGGCTGCGATTGTTTTGGTTGCTCCTCTCAGGGCAGGCCAGTTCTTGAGACCGCCGACCCGCCTCCATGAAACCCACGCTCTGCATCCATCCCAACGCCGCCGTCATCGAACTCGAGGGAGAGGCTGACCTCGCGACGGTGCCTGAGTTTCAGCAAATCGTGCGGGAGCAGATGGCGGCGAAGATCCGCCGGCTCATCATCGACTTCTCGAGGGTCACCTTTGTGAACACGCCCGTGTGGGCCGTGGTGGTCGAGTATTACCAACATGCGAGCGGCGCTGGCACGGAGCTCGTCCTCACCGGCATCCAGGGACGTGTCGAGGCCTC
The DNA here is from genome assembly GCA_016795375.1 of Verrucomicrobiaceae bacterium. Classification (GTDB taxonomy): domain Bacteria; phylum Verrucomicrobiota; class Verrucomicrobiia; order Verrucomicrobiales; family Verrucomicrobiaceae; genus Prosthecobacter. The sequence continues at coordinate 49,651 of JAEUHJ010000200.1, read as the reverse complement.
GTTCAAGATCGTCAGGCTCGGTGATTTCATCACCACGCTGCCAACGGTGGAGGACGCGCTGAACGCCGCCCAGGTCAACTGACGTGACATGAGCGCAATCCCGCAGCCCATCGCCTCACGCCAGAACGTGCTCATCGACGTGGCGCGCCGCCTGAGCAGCACCCGGGACCTCGACGACCTCGTGGATCACATCCTCATGCAGTCGCGTGAGGTGATGGACTGCGAGGTGTGCTCCATTCTCCTGCCGGACGGGCCGGATGAGGATCTGCTGATCCGCTCAACCATGGACGCGATCAACGCGACGGGGGTCCGCGTGCCGAAAGGGAAGGGGATCGCCGGGGATGTCTATGCGACGAAGACAGCCGTCAACATCGAGGACGCGCTCAATGATCCGCGGCACTTCCGCCCGAAGGCCATCAAAAGCGAGCTTGTCGCCCGGGCGATGGTCACGATCCCGTTGCTCGATGGCGAGCATTGCCTCGGTGTGATGCAGGCGATCAATCCAAATCGAGGCGGTGCTTTCAACGTGGAGGATGTGGAGGTGTTCGAGACCTTCGGCAGTCTCATCGCGGTGACCTTGTCGCGTCTCGAATCGCAGAAAAAGGCCATCCAGGAGGCTGAGACACGCCAGCAGCTCACGCTGGCGAAGGAAATCCAGAACTCCTTCCTGCCGGCGCCGCAGGCGCGTCTGGGCGACATCGCCGTGGAGAGTTTTTATGAGCCGGCGAGCGAGGTTGGCGGCGATTTTTACTTCTGGCACCAGATCGACGACGGCAAAATCCTGCTCGGAGTCGGAGATGTGTGCGGCAAGGGCCTGCCTGCGGCGCTCGACATGGCGCGGAGCACCACGTTGATCGCCTCCACCGCGCATCTGTGCGTTTCGATGAGCCTTGCCGGATGGATGGCGGCGCTGAATCGGAAGCTTTGCGACGTGATGAAGGCGGGGCGTTTCATCGCCATCAACGCGATGCTGTTCAGTCCGAAAACACGCCGCGTGACGCTGTGCTGCGCCGGCCTGCCCGGCGCGCAGGTTTTCAACGGCAGGACGTGGCAGGAAGTCGCCGCGCCGGGGAACGCGCCGCTCGGCATCTCCCGCGCCGCCCGTTATGAGGAATGCGTGCTGCCGCCGGGCGCCGGACGCCGCTGGATGATCTTCACCGACGGCATTTTGGAGGTGAAGAACCAGGCCGGGGAGCATTTCGAGGACCAGGCTTTCGCCGCCGCCCTCCATCGGGCGCGCGGCGGCGATGATTTTCTCCAGGGCCTCGTCGATGAATGGCGCGCATTCGCCCACGGCGCGGCTTATCAGGATGACGCGACTGTGCTGACGATCACGGATCATGCCGCGCCACCACCTGCGAAGATTGATCTGAGCTGCCAGCCCGAGACGCTGCGCCTTGTGCGTGAGTTCATCGACTCCTGGGCGGCCTGGCTTGCGCTGCCGGAAGCTGTCAGCGGCCTCATCGTGCTCGGCTGTGACGAGGTGATGAGCAACATCTGCAAATACGCCTATTGCTCCGCGGACGGGGAGCGCCCCGCCTGCTGCCGCGTCGAACCGGCTGCTGGCTCGGTGCGCATTATCATCGAACACCAGGGTGAAGGCCTCACGAACGGGGATTTTGAGAAATTCGTCGCCTCGCCCTCGCCTGGTCGGCGCATTGGCGGGCTTGGGCTGCATGCTATCCGCGAGATTTTCGACCATGTTGATTTCCGCTGTGAAGGCGGCAGGTCGGTGATCGAACTGACAAAAAAACTGCCATGAGGTTGCCGCGCCTGCGGATCACGCCAAGGATGGGGGTTCATGGCAAAAATCCGCATCAAATCCGCAGGCAAAATCATCGCATGGATCATGCGCGCCATCGGGATGACGCTGCGCTGGGAGATTCGTGATGACGCCGGTGTGTTTGATGCGAAGCGCCGCGGCTGGATCTGGTCCTTCTGGCACAACCGCATGTTTCTCATCCCGTGGCTGCATCACGAATGGTTCGCGCATGTGCCCGGCACCATATTGACGAGCCCGAGCGGTGACGGCCAGATCATCGCCGACGTCTGCGGGAGTTTCGGCATCGAGGCGGAGCGTGGATCGAGCTCGAAGCCGGAGAAGGGCATGAGCGCGCTCATCGCCCTGGCAAAAAAATCCAACGAAGGCTACGAGATCGGCATCACGCCCGACGGTCCGCGCGGGCCGCTGCATCGCGTGCAGCCCGGCATCATCAAGCTCGCCCAACTCACGGGCGCGCCGGTCATCCCGGTGCACCTGCATTACAGCCACGCGCTCAAGTTCAAGACCTGGGATGAGTTCCTGCTGCCGCTGCCGTTCGCGAAGATCACGCTGGTCTTTGACAGGCCGCATCATGTTCCGCGACGCATGACGGAGGAGGAGTTTGAGCGGCATCGGCTCGCGCTGGAAGAAGTGATGCGGTTTGGAACCAGTCTTGAAAATCTCCGGCGCGCCCGCTAGCCTCCGCAGCATGGAAACGCTCTCCGTCCGTTGCAATCATTGCGGCGCGCCGCTTCAAGTGGCTGAAAACACGCGCTTCGTCACCTGCCAGTTCTGCCAGAGCAGCCTGGAGGTGAAGCGCACGGATTCATCGGTCTTCACCGAGGAAGTCGCCAAGATCGCCGAGAACACCGGCAAGATGGCTGAAAGTCTCGAAGTGCTCACGGTGCAGAACGAGATCGAGAGGCTGGACCGTGATCATGCGCCGGAACGCATGGAGGAGATGTCGAAGCACGCCTCGCCCGGAATGCGGACTGCGGGTGGATGCGTGGGCATCGTTTTCATGCTCATTTTTACTTCGTGTGGATTGTTCTTTGCCACCGAGGCTGGAGCTCCGCTTATCTTCCAGATTGCCGGCGGCGGCTTTGTGCTGATCGGAATCATCGCTCTGGTGAGCATGCTCATGCGCGCTGCCGGGGGCGGCGGGTCTCCAAGAACGGAGGACTACCGGCGCAAACGTGATGAACTGGAGCGCCAGCTTGAAGGATTGAGGCAGAAGTGATGCTGCTGGCGTTTCACAAGCCCTTCGACGTGCTCTCGCAGTTCACGCAGGAGCATCCATCGCATCGCACGCTGGCCGAGTTTGGTTTTCCACCGCGTGTTTATGCGATCGGACGGCTGGATCGCGATTCGGAAGGCCTGCTGCTGCTCAGCGACGAGGCGAAGTGGAACGACCGCCTGCTCAATCCGCGTCATGCGCATCCCCGCAGCTATCACGCGCAGGTCGAAGGCGAGATCAGTGATGAAGCGCTGCGGAAACTGCGCTCTGGCGTCGATTTGAAGGAATTCCGCACGCTGCCATGCCAGGCGCGACGTCTGGAGGCCGAACCGGTGCATCCACCACGCAATCCACCGATCCGTTTCCGCAAAAACATTCCGACAAGCTGGCTCGAACTCACGCTGACCGAGGGCAAGAACCGGCAGGTGCGCCGCATGACCGCTACGGTGGGATTTCCCACGTTGCGACTCGTGCGCGTGAGCATCGGCGGCCTGAAACTGGTCGATCTGGGCTTGGAGCCCGGGCAGTGGCGGGAGCTGAACCGGGAACAGCAGTTGGCGCTGGATGTTTGAAGGGCATTTCCGCCCTTGCGCACCCCGCCCGGCATGCCATTTTCCGCGCCCTTTCCCAATCCAGCATGGCCCTCATCGTCCAGAAATATGGCGGCACGTCCGTCGGCAACCCGGAACGCATCCGCAACTGTGCGCGGCGCATTTTGGAAACGCAGCGCGCGGGCAACCAGGTCGTCGCCGTCGTCTCCGCCATGTCCGGCGTCACCGACACGCTCATCAAACTGGCCAGGGAGGTCTCCCCGGAATGCGAACCCGTCGAGCGTGAGATGGACGTGCTGCTCGCCACCGGCGAGCAGACCACGATCGCGCTGACGGCGATGGCCATCAACGCTCTCGGCGGCAAGGCAGTGTCCCTCACTGGTGCGCAGGCCGGCATTTCGACGGATCGCGTGCATACCAAGGCGCGCATCGTCAACATCACGCCCGACGCGGTGCACAAGATGCTTGATGACGGCAACATCGTCATGCTCGCCGGCTTCCAGGGCGAGACGGCGAGCGGCGAGATCACCACGCTGGGCCGCGGCGGCAGCGATTTGACCGCCATCGCGATGGCAGCAGCGATCAAGGCCGACCTCTGCCAGATCTACACCGACGTGGACGGTGTGTACACCTGCGATCCGCGCGTGGTGAAGACGGCGCGGAAGATCGACGAGATCAGCTACGAGGAGATGCTCGAAATGGCCTCCTCCGGCTCGAAGGTGATGCAGAGCCGCTCAGTCGAGTTCGCGAACAAATTTGGCGTGCGCTTTGAAGTGCGCAGCAGCATGAACCACAACCCAGGAACCATCGTGAAAGAAGAAACCCCCGGCATGGAGTCCGTCGTCGTCCGCGGCGTGTCCCTCGAACGCAACCAGGCCAAGGTCACCATCGACGACGTGGCCGACCGCCCCGGCATCAGCGCGGCCATCTTCGGCGCCATCACGCAGGCGAACATCACCATCGACATGATCGTGCAGAACGTCAGCTTCGACGGCATCACGGACATCTCCTTCACCCTCAGCGCCGCTGACCTGCCGAAGGCGGAGGCCGCATTGAAGGCGGTGCTGCCCAATCTCGGCGACAAGGCCACCCTGCGCACGCAGGGCGGCATCGCCAAGGTCAGCGTCGTCGGCATCGGCATGCGCAGTCATAGCGGCGTCGCGGCGAAGATGTTCAAGGCGCTCGCAGACGCGAAGATCAACATCCAGATGATCTCCACCAGCGAGATCAAGACGGCTGTGATCGTGGAAGAGACCGAGGTCGAGAATGCCGCGCGCGTCGTTCACACGGCGTTCGGACTGGACGCGTGATAAAGCAGTCTTGTTGCTGTGCAACAAGACCCTGTTACGCAGGAACAGGGCTGTTTTTCAAAACAAAACCCCGGTCCGCATGCGGCGGAACCGGGGAGGGGGGAATCAATGCAGTCAGGGCGGCTTAGGCGCAGCGCTTCAAGTAGTACTGCTGATAGACGTTCTCGTTGAGGCGCAGCTTGGAGCGGAGGGCGTCCAGGGCGGATGTCTCGCCAGCGAACTGGATCTTCACGAAGTGGCCGGCCTCGACGTGGCGCGGGTTGAAGGGGAACTTGCGTTTGCCCAGGTTGTCGATCTGCTCGAGCTTCAGGCCGGACTTTTCCATGTCCTTGCTGATGGTGCTCACGAGGGAGTCGATGGTTTCTTCCTTGCCTTTGGTGTCGAGCACGATGAGTGCCTCGTATTTGCGGGTCATGTCGGTGTTGTGGTTTTAGGGTTCAGGTTGTCGGTTGAAGACATTCATGGCGGCTTCGAGGCCGCTTGCAAGCGTGGCGAGCACGGCATCGGCGGCACGCTGGATCACGGCTTGCAGCGCAGGCCGTTCCTCGGCACGAAAACTGCCCAGCACATGACCGACCATGCGTTCACCAGCCGGGCGCCCGCCGGCGGGGGCGATGCCGACCTTCAAACGCGGGAAGTCCTGCGTGCCGAAGGCGGAGATGAGCGAGCGGATGCCGTTGTGGCCGGCGGCGGAGCCGCTGGTGCGGAAGCGCAGACGGCCGAGCGGCAGATCGACGTCGTCGTAAACGACGAGCGTCTGAGCGGGCGGGGTCTTGTAAAAATGACCGAGCGCCTGGACGGAACGGCCGCTGTCGTTCATGAAGGTGAGCGGCTTGAGCAGATGACCGCCGCCGAACTTCGCCACGAGACCGGTCCAGCGTTTTTCCTCGCGGAAGGCGGCTCCGAAGCGTCGTGCGATTTCGTCCAGCACCATGAATCCAATGTTGTGGCGGGTGTCGCAGTAGGCTTCGCCGGGATTGCCGAGGCCGACAATGAGGCGCGGCGTGTTCAGGCCGCTGCTCTTTGTGTCCACGCCGGAAGCCACATCGCGGAAGGATTATTTCTTGGCCGGAGCTGCGGCGGGTTTCGCACCGGCAGCAGCGGCGGGGGCTGCGGAGGCTGCGGGAGCAGCACCAGCGGCCGGGGCGGCAGCGGCGGCGGCAGGTTCGGGCTCGGCCTCGACCTTCGGCTCCTCGCACATGACGATGACGACATCGCCACCGAGACGGCAGGTGACGCCTTCAGGGAACTTGATCTCGCTGATGTGGATGCCCTGGTCGATTTCGAGGTTGGAGACGTCGATCTGGATGGACTCAGGAAGGTCTTTCGGCAGGCAGCGGATTTCGATCTCGTGATGGATGGCCTCGACAAGGCCGCCGTGCTTCGCTCCCTTGGCCTCGCCGACGATGACGACGGGGACGTTGGCATGGATCTCCTCGTCAGCGGCGACAGCGTGGAAATCAACGTGAAGAATGCCGCCACGGAGGTAGTCATGCTGCACTTCCTGCACGAGGGCGAGCTGGTCTTCCACTCCGGCGATCTTCAGGGAGACGAGGATGTTGTCCGAGGCGCTGCCTTCGAGGAGCTTCGAGAAGGTCTTGCCATGCACCTGGATGTTGGAGGGCTTCACCTTGCGGCCGTAGAGGGCGGCGGGGATGTTGCCTGCCTTGCGCATGCGCTTGACGGCACCGGTGCCGGACTGGGTGCGGGTCTCTGCCTGGAGATCGAGAATTTTGGCCATGTTTGTGTTCCTCGGTGGAGGTGTGGGTTTTGGAAAAAGGGCGCGGAGAATACACGCCTACCCCCGTGTGTCAAACAGGGATGTGACGGACTCGTTGCCGTGGATGCGGGCGATGGCCTGGGCCAGCAGCGGGGCGATGTCCAGGGCGGTGACTTTCTCCCCGGTGGCCTGGGGGGTCGAGTTCGTGGACAGGAGCTCCACGATGGGGGAATTTGCGATGCGGGCGCGACCTTTCTCACCCAGGACGGCATGGGAGACACCGGCATAGATTTTTTTGGCTCCGTGTTTGAGCAGCAGGTCGGCGGCGGCGGTCAGGGTGCCGGCCGTTTCGGTCAAATCATCGACGAGGAGCACATTTTTGCCCGCCACGTCACCGATGACGCTGTGCGCCTCGACCTCCTCGGCGCTGACGCGGTTTTTCGCGACGATGGCCAGCGGGGCCTTCAGTGCCTTCGCAAAGGCGTGGGTCATCTTGATGCCGCCCACGTCGGGTGAAACGACGACGAGGTCATTGAGATCGCGCTCGCGGATCGCCTTCATCAACACAGGAGCGGCGTAGAGGTGGTCCACCGGGATGTCGAAGAAGCCCTGAATCTGGCCCGCGTGCAGGTCCACCGTGAGCACGCGATGCACGCCGGCGGCCACGAGCAGGTTCGCCACGAGTTTCGCCGTGATGGGCACGCGCGGGCGGTCCTTGCGGTCCTGGCGGGCGTAGCCGAAAAACGGCAGCACGGCGGTGATGCGCTGGGCGCTGGCGCGGCGCACGGCATCCACCATGATGAGCAGTTCCATCAGGTTCTGGTTCGTCGGCGGGCAGGTCGGCTGGACGATGAATATGTCGCCGCCCCGGATGTTCTCGTGGATTTGCACGAAGGTCTCGCCGTCCGGGAAGGTGGTCAGTTCGGCGGCGCAGAGCTGCGTGTCCAGGTTTTGGGCGATGGCCGCCGCCAGTGTCGGGTGCGCGGAGCCGCTCAGAATCTTCAAACTCTCATTCATGGGCCGCCGAGTTAGGCGAGTCTGCCACGGAAATCAACCAGCCCTTCATGCACCTGGTTCTCGGGCATCGCATGAGCCGTCCTCCCGGGGCGGCGGACGACTTCGCCGCCTGTCGCAAACAACATGCGGCCAAAGGCGCGTTTTGAGCGTAGGTGATGACCATGCCCTGGACATACCTCATCATCGCCGGACTGCTCGAGGTCGCCTGGGCCGTCGGTTTGAAGCAGACAGAGGGCTGGATGCGGTTGTGGCCCGGCGTGATCACCGTGTTGCTCATGATGGCGAGTTTCTTCTTTCTTTCGCTCGCTCTGCGTTCTCTTCCCCTGGGCACCGCGTATGCCATCTGGACCGGCATTGGCGCCGTCGGCACCGCCTTGGTCGGCATTTTCGTTTTCCATGAACCGCGCACCACCGCGCGCCTTGTCTGCATCGTGCTCATTGTCGCCGGAATCATCGGATTGAAGCTCACCAGCGCCCCGCAGGCGTAATCCGGCCGTCCTCAGGTTTGACAACCTTCCTCACACCCTCTTGATTCCCGCCATGCCCCCCGAAACCAGCTCCGATTTCCCTTCCATCATCGCCCCGCAGTCCAGCTACATGGTGCCCACCGTCATCGAGTCCGAAGGCCGCGGCGAACGTGCCTACGACATTTATTCCCGCCTGCTGAAGGACCGCATCATCTTCCTCGGCGGCGAGGTGAATGACACGATGGCATCCATCATCATCGCGCAGCTCCTTTTCCTCCAGATGCAGGATCCAAAGAAGGACATCAACATCTACGTCAACAGCCCCGGCGGCAGCGTCACCGCAGGTCTCGCGATCTATGACACGATGCAGTTCCTCACCTGCGATGTCTGCACCTACAGCATCGGCCTTGTGGCCTCGATGGGGGCCGTCCTCCTCGCCGCCGGCACGAAAGGCAAGCGCTACGCCCTGCCGAACAGCGACATCATGATCCACCAGGTCTCCGGCGGCGCGCGCGGCACCGCCAGCGATGTCGAGCGTACGGTCGAGTACATGTTCAACCTCAAAAAACGTCTCAACCGCATCCTCGCCCACCACACCGGCAAGTCCGTCGAGCAGATCGAGCGCGACGCCGACCGCGACAACTACATGTCCGCCGCCCAGGCCGCCGAATACGGCCTCGTGGACAAGGTGCTCGAAGGGAAGAAAATCCTTCCGGCGGACGAGAAGTAACATCGTTCCAGGCAGGTGCTTCGCCGGCCTGCGGTCGCAAACCGCACGCGATTTGTCGTGGCGGCACCGGGTGGCCGGCCCATCGTGGGGCATGCCTCGTCTCGCCGCCTTCCCGAAAGCCTTCATGGCCGCCCTTTGCAAAGAAGGGACGATGACCGTGTCGGAATGGATCCAGCTCGCCTCAAAACTCAATGTGCAGGGGCTTGAATGGTATGCAGGATTCCTGGAGATGGCCGATGAGAAGAACTGGTCGCGCTTCCGCAAAGAGGTCGAGGACATCGGCAAGGTCATCCCGATGATGTGTTGCTCCCCCGACTTCACGCATCCCGACGCTGCCTTCCGCGAAATGGAGATCGCGAAGCAGAAACGCTGGATCGACATGACACGCACGCTCGGTGGCAGCTACTGCCGCGTGCTCAGCGGCCAAAGAAGGCCGGAATTGAGCGTGGATGAAGGCGTGAAACTGGCCGCAGATTCGATTTACGCCTGCCTGCCTCATGCGCAGGAGCGCGGCATCACGCTCATCATCGAAAACCACTACAAGGACGACTTCTGGGAGTATCCCGAGTTCGCGCAGAAGATGGATGTCTTCTGCCAGCTCGTCGATGCCGTGAACCACCCGAACTTCGGCGTGAACTACGACCCTTCGAACACCTATCTGGCCGGCGAGGACCCCGTCGAGCTGTTGCGGCGCGTCTCCCATCGTGTCGTCACCATGCACGCCAGCGACCGTTACCTCGCCGAGGGCACCCTCGAAGACCTCCGCAGAGAAGAAGGCGGCGCCCAAGGATACGCCAAGCGTCTGCGCCACGGCGAGATCGGCAAGGGCCTCAACGACTACGACGCCATCTTCACCGAGCTGAAAAGCAAGGGCTTCAATGGCTGGATCAGCATCGAGGACGGCGTCGATGGCATGGAGCAGCTCGCCAGGAGTGTCGAATTTTTGAAGAGGAAGATCGCGCAGCACTGGGGAGCGTGACTTTCGCATTGTCATGACAGCCCCGGCGCCTGCGACGCTACCCGGCTTCCTCGCAGCTTCTTATCTTCGCGCCATTCTCATCCGTGACCCACCGGGTCCGCCAGCCCGCGATCTCCGTCGCATACTCCCGTCCGCCTTCATCGTGATAGGCCGGCTGCGGCTGCTGGGCGAGTGACTGGCTGATGATGACGCGCACATCGTCAGGAACGCGGCTGTCACACTCCCAGGTCACCGGCAACTGCGGCGGGGGGTCGTCCGCGAAGCCGCTGTGGGCATCGGGGATCGAATCCGCGTAGCGCACATACGGCTTGATGTCGAAAACCGGCGTGCCATCGACGAGATCGACACCGGAGACAAACAAGCGTGGCGCTTTTCCGCCCTCCAGCTCCACGCGGTCGAGCTTCACAGCGCTCAAGGTCAGCCGGTTCGGCCGGAAAGGCGAGCGCGTGGCGAAAACACCGCGTTTTTCATTTCCGCCGAGCCTCGGCGGCCGGACCGTGAGCGAGGGCTGCCCGTCTTTCACGAGGTGAAACTGCGTGATGAGCCACAAGTGGCTGAACTCCTCGATTCCACGCACAGCCTCGGCCCGGCGGTATGCCGGTTCAAATTCGATCACGCCCCACGCGCTCGGGACGAGGCCGGGCTGCCGCGGCACGCCGAACTTGTCCGTGTAGCAGGTGCGCAGCGTGGCGATGACGTTCAGGGCGGGCATGAGTTGAAAAAGTTTTTCCTCACCTGACCATCCGCCATGTGGGATCAAAGCCCATGCCAAGCGGCAGCGGTGTCACGGGGCCTGCGGGCGTTTCGAGGATCGCCGTCTGTGACGGGGCCTTCTCCATCTGGAAGTGCTGGCTGGAGGCCGGGAAGCCGTGAAAGGAAGGGCCGTTGAGGCAGAGAAAACGCTCGAAGAGTTCCTTTCCTCCGGCGGTGCCGGGATCGGCCCCGGCCTCTTCAAACGCCATCGCGTAAAGCTGCGGGGCGCAGCCCCCGGTGAAGCAGCCGGCCGCGCAGCCGCAGGCGGTGGCCTTGGTCGTGTGCGGCGCGCTGTCGGTGCCTGCGAAGAACTTGGTCTGGCCTGCTCTTGTCACGGCGGAGCGCAATGCGGCGCGGTCGTCCTGGAATTTCACGACGGGAAGGCAGTAGAGGTGGTATTTCAGCCCCTGGATCAGATGCCCCAGCGTATGGAGCAGGTGCTGCGGGGTGATCGTGGCCCCGACATGCTCCGGCGTCGCCGCCACGAACTCCGCGGCGTCGTGCGTGGTGATGTGCTCGCACACGATGCGCAATTTCGGATGCGCGTCGAGGAGCCGCGGCATGCGCTCGCGATAAAATCGCGTCTCGGCGTTTTGACGGGCGTCGATGTAATCAGGGCCGCTCAGCGCATGCTGCTCGCCGTGGATGCAGAGGGTGATGCCGTGTTCCTCCATCGCATGAAACACCTCGCCGCCGATGAGATCATCCATCGGCAGACCGTGTTCGGAGTTCGTGGTGCCATGCGGCGGGTAGTATTTGCAGGCGCGCAGCAGCCCGGAGGCCGCGCCATCGCGGATCATCGCCGCAGTGGCCTGTCGCGTGAGGTAGAGCGGCACGATGAGCTGCTCAAAGGCGTCCGCCCCGGCGGCTCGAAGCTCCGCCGAGTAGCCCTCGATTGACCAGCCGTCGGATTGTGTCGTGCCGGAGACGCGGGACACGGGCGGTTGTGTGTTTGGCATCGCCAGCGCTCCGGCGCAGCCCATGTCGAGATGGGCCTGGACATAGCTGGCCATCGCCGGCCCCTGGCGGAAGTGGGTGTGGAGATCGAACCACTTGGGAAGCGTGAGGAGCATGCGCGTCCGTTAGGCGTGATGCGGCACCGGATCAAATCCGCGCTGGTCCAGGCTGAAAATATCAGCCCGCATCCGTGCCGGGAGGACGCCGCCACACGGGCCTGTGTGGCGGAATTTTCGGACAAAGGCGGCGAAAACGGCGGCCTATTCGTCCGCCTTCAGCTTGTTGAACACCCAGGCTGCCGCGCACCCCCCGGCGATGCCGGACACCCAGTAGGCCCAGACTTGCGATCCCTTGAGGATGTTCATCGCCACCGCGCCGGTGGCGACGGCGGGATTGAAGGCCGCGCCGGAGATGCCGCCGACGGCAAACGCGCCCATCGTCACCGTGAGGCCGATGGCCGCGCCGTAGAAGCTGTTGTTCGCGTTTGCCTTCGTGGTGGCGACGTTCAGCACCACCCAGACCAGGGCGAAGGTGCCGATGATCTCGGCCACGACCAGTTTGCCGAGCACCAGGTCCGCCGGCGCCGCCGCCTTGCCGCGCAGCCAGCTCACCGCCACTGCGGCGAGCACCGCGCCGACGGCCTGGCAGAGGATGTAGGGCACGACATCCTTTGTGTCGCACTTGCCGCGCAGCCAGACGCCGATGGTGACGGCGGGGTTGAAATGGCCGCCGGAGATGTGACCGCCCGCGTAAACCATGACCGCGAGCGCCAGCCCGATGCCGATCGGGGCCAGTGGATTCCCGCCGATCACGTTGTGGCCGACGGCGTAAACGAGGAAGAATGTGCCAATGAGTTCGGTGATGTATTTCTTCATGACGCGCGCATGAGACGAAATGCGCGGTGGTTTGGCAAGAAAAACTCCGGGTCTGGCGCGGGCGGTCGCGAGGTTGGCGCAAAATTTTGGGAATATCTGGCGTCCGCCGGTGTCTCACCTTCGCATTCACCTTCAATGATCCGGCACCTCACAACCTTCGTTCTCAGCTTCTGCATCGCCCTGCCGGTGTGCTGGTGCTGCACGGGCGGCAACCAGGGGCCGGAACAAACCGGCTGCTGCGCCATGAGCGGGCATTGTGATGGGGACTCTCCAGCTCCGGAGCGGGGCGAAAGCAACTGTCCCTGTGCCAAACACGAGGACATGCGGGATGTGGCCGATACCGCGGTCAAAGCGCCCGTGCTTGAGTTGAAACCGCTGTTCCAGCCAGCCTGGGGCGAGTCCGTCACCGGGCTGGCATTCACCTCTTCCAGCGGGAAAATCGTGCACTGTCACGATCACGGGCCGCCGCGCAGCACGGTGCCGTTTTACACGCGGTACCACGCCCTGCTCTTATGAGGAAAAAAGCCCTTCGTCTCGAAGCCAGACGCACCGGGCAGTGATTTCTCCATTTTTTCGCGGCAAATGACAGAGCCGCCCCAGACGCCTGCCCGTCCGTCTGGCCTCACCGCCAGTCCGATTGCCAGTTCATGGCAAAACCGGCCCGCGCATGTCCGCGACGCGAGCCGGTCATCTCAAGCGGGCAACACCCAAGCAACACACACAACATCATGAAAACCATCCTCACCCTCATCGCCGCGGCTTCCGTCGCCGCATTGTCCTCCACCGCCCTCGCCGCCGGCAAAGCCTGCGAAAAGTGCTGCAAGGATAACTGCGCCGCCTGCTGCAAGGAAAAGAGCAAAGAGTGCGGCAAGGACTGCTGCAAAGGCGAATAACGAGCGCCGGAAACCACGCCGCCATCCGGAGACGGGTGGCGGCTTCTTTTTGCCTGGGTGGCGGAGGCTATTTTCCAGCCGCCTGTTTGAGCGCCTTCAATGAAGGCTCCCCCGCGTGTTTTTCCAACGCGGCGTTCACGATGGCCGCCCGGCGCGCAGCCTCACTCCGGTCTTTGATCTTCGCCCGCACCGCCGTGTTCAACGCCGTGCGCAGCTTTTCAGCCGTGACCGGATTTTTGTCCGCACCGGCGGCCTTCCAGTCCGCCGCGAAGGACTGGAGCATGCGTGTGAGCTCGGAGTCGGTTTTCTCCAAATTCGCGACCACCGCCTGGATGTCCTCCGAAGTCACCGGCGTGTCCGTGGCCTCAGTTCTGGAGATGGCGGCCTTTTTGGGCGTCGGCCAGAAAATGAGCGCCAGAAGCGCCAGCACCACCACGCCCACGAAGGAAAAGGTCAGCACCATCTGCTGCTTCTGGGACATCGCGGGCGCTTTTTTCCCTTGTGGAGATCTCTTTGGCGCGGCGTCGGCAATCTCCGGCACCGGAACACCAGCCTCCTGCTTCATCGCGATGTTGATGTGGGCGCGGAACTCGCCCGCGTCCTGATAGCGTTTGTCAGGATCGGGGTGGATGGCCCTGGCGATGATCTCGTCCCAGCGCGGCGACACCTTGGCATAAATGGTGACCGGACGGCGCGGCGTCTCCGGCACGCGGCCGGTGAGCATCTCATAAAGCACCACCCCTGCGGCGAAGATGTCCACGCGGTGATCCGTCACGCTGCCGCCGCGGATTTCAGGCGCGGCATAGTCCGGCGTGCCCATCGGATTGTCCTCCTCCGCCACATCTGGCGGCCGTGCGAGGCCGAAGTCCGCCACCTTCACATGATCGGCGTCATTGACCATGATATTGCCCGGCTTGATGTCGCGGTGGATGATGCCGTGCTCGTGCGCGAAGCTCAGCGCCTCACAGAGCTGGATGGCCAGGTTTGCGGCCTTGCGCAGCGGCAGGGTGGTCTTGTGGATGAGATCGTGCAGCGAGCGCCCCTCGATCCATTCCATCACAAGATAAAGATGGCCTCCCGGCGTCATGCCGAAGTCATACACGCCGACGATGTTCGTGTGGTTCAGCTTCGCCATCGCCCGTGCCTCCGTCTTGAAGCGCTCGGCGAATTCAGGCTCCGCGCCGAACTTGGGCGGCAGGATTTTCACCGCCACGCGGCGTGCCAGACTGTCCTGCCAGGCCTTGTAAACCGCGCCCATGCCGCCGCACGCGGCGAGCTTTTCAAACTTGAACTGCGGCAGGTAGGCGGACATCTCCTCGATGTCCGGCACGTCGAAAGCCGGAGTCTCAGGGGAAGGATCAGGCGCATTTTCGGACATAATGCCCGATTATGCGCCCTGGCTGCCCGCCAAGACGAGAAAAATCACGGCGAGCGTGCCGCCCCGCCATTCTCGGCCACGGCCTGCTTCAATGCCTGCAAGGAGGGCGCGACGTGGAGCTTCGCGAGCTCCGCCGCCACGACCTCGGCTCTTTTCGCGGCGTCCGCATTGCCCGCTGAGGCGCGTTCTTTTGCCTTGGCCAGCATCAGTTCGCTCTGTGCAGCCCGCATTTTCTGTGCGGCGGCGTCTGCCACGGACTGGATGGCGCTGGTCTGCTCGTCATAGGTCTTGCGCAGGCTTTGCAGCACGGGGGGCCAGGCGGCATCCGCCTCGTTCAGCGGCTCATTGTTGGCGATGTGGGAAATCTCACCCAGGATGTGGTCACGCTGCTCCGGCGTCAGGCCGTTCAGGCCGCGCTGCAAGGCTGGGATGTACTTCGCGTGCAGTTCCTTCACCTCCGCTGAGGTGTCGATCTCTGGATTCGCCGCCCATTCATCGCCAAATGCCACCACCAGTCGCATCAGCTCCGGATCGCGCTCCTCAATGTTGGCTATGGCTTCCAGCGGGTTCTCCGGCGCGGGCGTCGGCGGCGCTGCCGGGGGTGTCATCGGGGGAGGCGCGGGTGTGGGCGTCATCGTGCTGGCGACAGCCGCTGGCGCCGGTGTTTTCCCCTCCGGTTCGGCTGCGGGAATGACCGCCACGGGTGAGGGCCTGGCCTCCTTCACCTTGTTGTCTTCCGGCGGCGTGGTTTGGGGACGCTTTTCACCCTCCGCAGTCACGGCGGGCACGTTTTTCTGATTTCTGGGCGCGGGCTCCGGATCTTCTTTGAAGAGCGAACCCAACATGACGCCTGCAAGCACCACCACAGTGCCGATCAGCACCATGTGCAGCGGCCTCAGGGCTGGTTTGACCGCAGGCGTGTCGTCCTGGACAACCGCCACGGCCACCGGCGCGGCTGCCGCCTGCGCGGCCTGGTTGATCAGATGCATGATCTGGGCGCGGAAATCGCGCGCGTCCTGAAAGCGCTTCTCAGGATCGGGATGCGTGGCCCTGCTGATCAATTCATCCCAGCGCGGAGAAACCGGCGCGAAATCCGTCACCGGACGCCGCGGCTGTTGCGGCACGCGGCCGGCGAGCATTTCATAAAGCACCACGCCGGCGGCGAAAATGTCCACCCGCTGGTCCACCGCGCCCTTGCCGAGGATCTCCGGCGCGGCGTAATCCGGCGTGCCGTAGGGGTTTTCCTCCGCCTCGCCGGTGATCGGCCGTGCGAGTCCGAAATCGGCCACCTTCACCTGGTCATCCTCGGTGACCATGATGTTGCCCGGCTTGATGTCGCGGTGGAGGATCTGGTGCGCATGCGCGTAAGCCAGCGCGTCGCAGAGCTGCGCGGCCAGGTGCGCCGCCCGCTTCACCGGCACGCTGCCTTTATGGATGATCTCATGCAGCGTGTGGCCCTGAACCCACTCCATCACGAGGTAGAGATGCCCGCTTCGCGTGATGCCGAAGTCATACACCGCGACGATGTGCGTGTGGTTCAGCTTCGCCATCGCCCGCGCCTCGGCCTTGAAGCGCTCCGCAAATTCCGGCTCCGCCCCGAATTCCGGCGGCAGTATCTTGATCGCCACCGGCCGGTCCAGGCTCTGCTGTCTCGCTTTGTACACCGCGCCCATGCCGCCGAAAGCAGCCAGCCTTTCAAAGGCATACTGAGGCAGCAAGGCGGCCATCTCCTCGACGCTCGGCACGGCGAACGGCGGTTGATTCTGGGGGGGGGCTTCCTGGGACATGGGAAAGGCGGCGGATGGTACCGAAACGCGCCTCATCGGCGAGTCAAATCAAAGCAATGTGAGGATCATCTCGGCAGCGGCGTGATATCCCGTGCCTTTGTCAAATCCGGGCGTGCCGGCCGCGGATCGTGCCAGCGGTTCTTCGGCGCAGGTGCTTTGGCGTCGAGAAAGGCCCCCAGGCGCATCCGCAGCGCCTCAAAGGCAGACTGCGTCGCCGTGCCGAACTGCGATTTGCCCGCGTCCTCCTCGTTTTTCTTCACCAAAGTCGCGCCGAGGCCGGAGATGGCACGCACGGCGGCCATGACGCTCTCGCGGCTCGCGCCGCTGACGGCGCGGTATTGCGTGAGATACTCGACGAGCTGCTGACCGGCGCGGAAAGTCTTCAGGCGCAGGCTCGGCACTGGGCCGTTCGCGGCAGGATACATCACGGAGAGTTCGTCCGGTGTCTGCCACGCGGCTTCTTTGCCAATCGTGTTCCAAGGCACCACGCCATCCGCTCCGAGCGACCAGGACTCGACGCACCACGCGGCGTTGGCGATGTTCGGCGTGCCGATGGCGTTCGCGCTGCCATACATGTAGTAGAGGTTTCCACAGGCCTCCGCACGGCGGTGAATGCGCGGCCAGTAGCTGCGCAGCACGCCGCTGACGACCTCCACATTCACGCAGTGGTCGAGCAGCTCGCGCTGCCACTGCGGGCGGGAAATGTCGGCGCGATAAGTGAGATTCACCTTCGGATAAGGCGCGACGGCGTTCCAGAACTCGCGGCCGTAGTGGCGGATGGCCCAGAAGTCCTGCGTGTGCACCGGTTCATCGAAAATCCACGCCGCGGTGCATTTCCGCCAGTCGTCCTTTTTGAAGTACACCTTGTTGTTGAGGTAGAACTCAAACATCGGCTCCGTCCAGCCCTTCGTTTCGAGGTGCTTCGCGATCTCCGCCGCCGCGCTGCGGAATTGCGTCCAGTAGTCGTCATCAAAGGCATTCTCGATCCAGTAGCCGCCTTTGAAGTGCTCGTCGTGCTTCATCGGCCAGTTCTCGTTCAGCAGAAGATAAAACGCGTCCACCGGCACCGCGCCGCGCGGCAGGCCGGCGAAGGCGCTGCCATCGAGCAGCGGGCCGAATTCGGCATCGAACTTCGTCCAATCCCACTTCCCATCGCCACCGGGCTTCGGCGCGGGCTCGTCCACCTTGCCCGTCCAGCCATACGGCAGTTGATTCAGCACCACGCGATGCTCGTGCGCGAGCCGGTAGTAGTCACGCACATGACCCGGCAGCCCGTAGGCGTTCATCTGCGGCAGGAACGAGAGGCGATCCGGCAGCGTGAAGTTCCAAACCGTGATCGTGAAGGGCATCACGGTGCCATTCACTGTGATGGTGCCTTTCAAATCGCCAGCGGGCGTGCTTTTCGGCACATGGATGTCGATGAAGGTCTCGTCTCCATCGCCCGGCACGAGCGGATCATGCATTCCACCGACTTTCGGCATCGAGTAGAGCTTCACGCCCAAACCGGGCGCTTCGACCAGCGGCTTGCCCGTGACGGAAAATCCGATCGTTTCGCCCTTCGCGGCGAAAAAGTGCGTGGAGGCCAGTTCGCGGCCGAAAAGGTCTTTGGAAGGCAGATTCGGCTTTTCAGCGGAAATGGCCGGGATGGGAGGCAAAACGGCTGCGGTGACCAGATTGACCTGATTGACGGCTTGAGGCGCTGCTGCGGCACCGTCTTCGAGCCACAGCGTGAAGAAGGGCTTGTGAATGCGCTTGTCCTCGCGGCTCGAGACGTAGCGGTTCACGAAAGTCGTGTATCGGAAAGTGTTTCCATCTCGCGCGTATTCATTCCCGATGTCGTCGATGACGTAAAAGCCGTGCGAGCGGCCATCGAGCCGTGCCTGGGCCACTTCCGGTAAGATCGGGATGATCTGCCAGCCTTCCGCATCCGGTGCGGAGGCATCGCCAAAGCCCCAGATGGAACCACCTTCACCGCAAACGACGCTGGTGATGTCCGGCTCGTTGTTTCCCCAGCGCAGCACGCCTGTCTGCGCCCACACGAAGGAACTCGCGCCCGGAGTCTTCGCGTAGCTGCTGCCCGTGCCTTCCACCCAGTCCTGTGAGATCGTGGAGACCGTCATGCGCCGCAGCGGCGTCTCCGGCGATGCGAGATGCACATGCAGTTGTGCTTTGACGATCTTCTTCCCCCGCAGCGGCGCCGGATCAAAGTCGATGAGGAAGAACTCCTGGATGCCCTTGAGCTTCAGTTTCGGCGATCCGCCGTTGTTTCCTTCCACCTCCTTCGAGTACGCCGAGATCCACAGATCACGCGAGACCTCGACACGCTGCTGCGCCTGAAGAGTGGCAGCGTAGAAAAGGAGGAATGACAGCCATTTCATGAGATGCCAGGAACGGCGGCCACCCTTGCATCGTTTCACGTCGCCGCCGAATGTGAGCCTGTTCTCATGCTGCGACTCACCATTCTTTTCGCCTTCACGTCCTCACTCCTGGCCGCCGACATCGTTCTGAAGCCCGGCGATCTCCCCGCCGTGCTCGAACAGGCGCGCAAGTCGCCGAAACCGGTGCGCATCATCGTGGAGGACGGCATTCATCCGCTCATGGAAACGATCACGTTGGGCAAAGACGACTCGCAGGTGACATGGAGCGGCAAGAACGCCGTGTTCATGGCCGGAAAGGCGGTCACGGGCTGGCAGAAAGCTGATGGGGGCATGTGGAAGGCCGTGCTGCCGGACAAGGCATGGAAGTTTGAGCAGCTTTGGATCAACGGCCGCCGCGCCACGCTCGCCCGCACACCGAACAAGGGTTTTCATCACATCACCGAAGCAGTCGGCGCGGGCGTGTTCCCGGATTTGAAGGAGAACATGAACTTCCACGCCTTCAGCATCGCGCAGGGACAGTTCGACATGCTCAAAGCCATCCCGCAGGCGGAGCGCGATGATGTTTTGCTCACCGTCACGCATGCTTGGGCCGTGGGGCAGTGCCGCATCAAGGCGTTGAATGACGACGCGCTGGCCGTGCAGATCAAAGGACGCTCGCGTTATCCCTTTGTGGAGTTCGAGCCGGATCAGCGCTGGTGGGCGGAAAACTTCCGCGCAGCCCTCGATGCGCCTGGCGAATGGTTCCTCGACAAGGCGAAGGGCGAGGTGCTCTGCCTGCCGCTGCCTGGCGAAGACATGACGAAGGCCGAGGTGATCGCCCCTGTGGTGGACAAGTTCATCATCATGAAAGGCGCTCATGACGTGCGCTTTGAGGGCATCTCGTTTCAATACAGCAACCATCTCTATCCCGCCGACGGCCTGCACGACGGCCAGGCCGCGACCACGAGCGACGGGGCCATCGAAATCGAGGACTCGCATGGCATTCACTTTGAGAACTGCGAGATCGCGCACACTGGCTTGCACGCGATCTGGTTCAAGAACGGCTGCGCGGATTCCACTGTGAAGCACTGCCATCTTCACGATCTCGGCGGTGGCGGCGTTTATGTCGGTGAGACGAGGCGGCCGGAGGAGGAGCGCGTGAATCATCACATTGTCATCGACGACTGCATCATCCAGCACGGCGGTCGTCTGCATCCCAGCGCCTGCGGCGTGGTCTTCACCCACACCCAATTCTGCACGGTCACGCACTGCGACATAGGCGACTTTTTCTACACCGGTGTCAGCGCCGGATGGAACTGGGGCTATGGGGACACCGCCTCATGCGCCACGCTCGTCGTGAACAACCACATCCATCATCTCGGCTGGGCGTATTTGAGCGACATGGGCGGCTTCTACGGCCTCGGCACCTCGCCCGGCACCGTTGTGCGCGGGAATCACGTCCACGACGTGGCCGCGCATCGCTACGGCGGCTGGGGCCTCTACAACGACGAGGGCAGCAGCACCGTGCTCATGGAAAACAATCTCGTGCATGACACCTGGAACGCCGGCTTCCACCAGCACTACGGCTACTACAACACCGTGCGGAACAACATCTTCGCCTTCGGCCACACCGCGCAGATTCAAGCCTCGCGCAACGAGCCGCGCCTGCGCTTCCGCTACACGAACAACATCGTCGTGTGGGATCCCGCGTCGCCGCTGCTCGACGGCGGCGAGTGGAACTGGAAGTTCTTCGACAAGCCCGAGCGTGGCGACCCGAAGGACAGCCTCGCCTTCCGCAAAAACCTCTACTGGCCAACCGACGGCAAAATCCCGCCGCATCTGACGAAAACACACTTCACCTGGGACGAATGGCGCAAGATGGGTCGTGATGGCGGCAGCATCTTCGCCGACCCGATGTTCGAGGACATTACGAAACGCGACTTCCGTCTCAAGCCCGGATCGCCCGCTGAAAAAATCGGCTTCAAGCCTTGGGATCTCACTTTGGCTGGAGTCCGCAAAACCGATGGGGCATGGCAAAAACTCTCCGCGAAGGGCCACGACTACCCGAACTGGGAAACCGATGCCAAACCGTGGCCCGCGCCGCCTTACAGGGTGAATCAAACCTTCGAACGCACCGCTCTTGGCGTGCTCGGCATTCGTGGCGCGAAGTATGATCGCGAGGGCAAAGGCGAAAGCATCGGCGTCACTGCGGAAATCGCCTCGCCGTTCGACGGCGGCTCGAAACGCAGCCTCAAGGTGCAGGACGCGCCCGGTTTGCAGCACAGTTACGATCCCGTGCTCGACATCTACCCCACCACCTGGGACACCGGCACCTTCCACATCGAATTTGACATCATGGCGCAGCCCGGTGCTGACTGGTTCTTCGAGATCCGCGGTAAAAACAGCGACTTCGGCAACGGCCCGTATCTCCGCTGGCAGAACGGCAAACTCTCCGCGAGCACCGATGGCAAGACGCAGCTCATCACGATTCCCGCTGGCGAATGGTTTCGCGTTTCGATCAGCGCCACCACCGGCGGCGGCACATGGAGCGCGG
This sequence comes from Verrucomicrobiaceae bacterium, assembly GCA_016795375.1. Taxonomy (GTDB): domain Bacteria; phylum Verrucomicrobiota; class Verrucomicrobiia; order Verrucomicrobiales; family Verrucomicrobiaceae; genus Prosthecobacter. The sequence goes on along the minus strand of JAEUHJ010000200.1, from coordinate 28,324 downwards.
AGATCACACGCCGGGATGGCAGGAAACAATCCTTCCCCGACATCATCTGCAAACCCGCCTGGACCAGCGCCAGCTACATGCTCTTCAGCGCCCTCGGCACGACGAAGACCGCGTTCTTCATCGACAATGTGAAGCTGGAGCAGAAGTGAATCCGGCGCCAGGCGCGGAACTTTGATCAAGCAGCGGCGCTCTTGCGTGACGTGCGCTTTTTCTTCGCGGGCTTCTTGGCCTCCTCGGTCACGGGCGGCTCCACGGCCAGATCGATGCCGAAGATCGCGGAAAGGTCTGCTCCGGCCAGATCGCCCGTGTTTGTGGTCAGATCGGTGATCGCCGCGCTGCTCGCATTCGAGAGCAGTTCCGCCTGATCCACGCCGCGCAGCGTGAACAGCAGCTCCGGCTTCGTGTCCAGCAGCACGCCCACGCCGTAGAGCACGGCGGAGACATGCTTGCACATGTCGGCAAAGTCAGGGCACGAGCAGTCGAAGCGAATCTCCTTCGGTTTCGGGAACAACCCGTCCGCCGGATCGGTCAGCAGCTTCATCAGGCCGTCGCCGAGTTTTCCCGCGAGCAGATCGAGCATCGATCCCACCTGCCCGGAGCCTTGCTCCACGATTTTCCGCCACTGCTTCTTCGGCAGCGGCTGGATGTGAATGCTCGTGTCATAGAGCTCTGACCCCGCTACCACCGCAGCGAGCCTTCCCGCCTCGATTTCGAGATTGTACACATTCCCCTGCCTCAAATAGCTCCGCCCGCGCGGCAGCCGGGATTCATACTGCTGATACGACTCCAGATTCCGGCACCACGCCTGCCCCCAGAAAGTCGCGCACAGCTTCTTTTGCCCCGCCGGAGCCGCCAGCACCTCAAACTTCTCCCCGCGCTTTTTCCGCTTCGCGATCTCGCGCCGCAGCCGCTCTTTTTGTTCACGCACATCTTCGTAGGACCACCACATGACGTTGTTTTAGACGATGGCGGTGTTCACGTCCAGCCTCACGAAGTCGAGCAGTTCATCGCTGCTCATGTCGGTGAGCAGTTTTTCGGCTCCGGCACCATCGCCGACGAGTTCCTGGGCGAGGCCGAGCTTTTCATCGATCAGCGCGTCGATGCGCTCCTCGATGGTGCCCTGGCAGACGAATTTATGCACGATGACATTCTGCTTCTGGCCGATGCGGAAGGCGCGGTCGGTGGCTTGATTCTCCACGGCGGGATTCCACCAGCGGTCGAAATGAATGACCTGGCTGGCGGCGGTCAAATTGAGGCCGGTGCCGCCCGCTTTGACGCTGATGACCATGAAGGGCGGCCCGCCGGGCTGCTGGAAGGCTTCGACGAGTTCGGGGCGCTTCTTCACACTCGTGCCGCCGTGCAGGATGAGGCCGTCGCGGCCGAAAACGGTGCTCAGAAAGCGTGCGAGCGGATCACAGGTCTCCGCGAACTGCGTGAAGACGAGCGCGCGTTCGCGTTTCTCGGCCAGTTCGCCGCAAATCTCCGCCAGGCGCGCGAATTTGCCGCTGTCGGCCGGATTCCACGCACCGTCGCCATTCCAGTGACTCGGGTGATTGCACACCTGCTTGAACTTGAGCAGGAAACCGAGCACGAGGCCCTGGCGCTTGATTGGCTCCATCTCTTTGTCGTTGAGCATCTTCGCGAGCTGATCGACGAGCTTCGCGTAAATCGTCGCCTGGCGCTTGGTGAGGCCGCAGAAGGCCTTCAGCTCAATTTTGTCCGGCAGATCACTGATGATGCTCCGATCCGTCTTCATGCGGCGCAGGATGTAGGGCTTCACGAGACGGCGCAGCGGCGCGTAGCCTTCGCTGGACTTCGCGCAGCGTTTCACCGCGTCCGCAAACGCGCCGGAGCCGCCGAGCAGTCCTGGGTTGAGGAAATCGAACAGGCTCCACAGATCGCCGGGCCGGTTTTCGACCGGCGTGCCGGTCAAGGCGACGCGCGCGGGCGCCTGCAGCCGTTTCACGGCCTTCGCGGAGCCGCTGCCGCTGTTTTTGATCGCCTGCGCCTCGTCGAGAATGACCATGCTCCACGGATGAAACTGCCACGATTCGGTGCGGTGGAGAAATTGATACGTCGTGAGCATCACATCGAATCCACGCAGCGCCTCCGCTGGCTGTTTCACCGCGAGATCGAGCCGTTCCCGCTCAATCTGCGACGGATGCGCGATGAACAGCCGCAAATCCGGCGCGAACCGCGCCACCTCCGCCTTCCAATTGCCGACGAGCGACGCGGGAACGACCAGCAGCCCAGGAGCGCGGACGCCCTCGTCCGCTTTCCTCGACAACAGCATAGCGATCACCTGCACCGTCTTCCCCAGCCCCATGTCATCCGCGAGGCACGCGCCAAGGCCGAGCTGTGTCATGAATTTCAACCACGCATAACCCTTGAGCTGATACGGACGCAATGTGGCGCGGAGATTGGCGGGCGCGGGCGATTCAGCGGGATCGCGAAGCTGTTCGAGTAGTTCGGCGAGTTGTTTGCCTGCGATGACCTCGCTCCACGAATGCACCTGCTCGAGTTCCGCAGCCTCTTCCGCCGTTTTCGCCCCGCCAAAGCCCGCGAGGAGCCGCATGCCGTCAAGGAAGCCGATGCCACCCTCGCCGGCCGCGTTTTGCACGCGTTTCCAGTGAGCCATGACCTGCTGGAGCCGCTCGCCATCGACTTCGACCCATTTTCCGCGCAAAGAAACAAGCCCAGTGTCGGCGCTGAGGATTTTTTGCCATTCTTCCGGCGTCAGCGGCTCGCCATCGAGGCTCTGCTCGATTTTGAAGCCGAGCATCGTGCCCGCGTGCAGGGAGGTTTTCTTCGGCGCGTCGATGGTGACCGAAACGGCGGGCCGCGAGGTCTTGCCGGCCTTCCACCAGTCCGGCAGCTTCATGACGATGCCGCTCTCCTGAAACACCGCCGTCTCCCGCAGCACGCGATACGCCTCCTGCGGCGACATCGCCATTGGCTGGAAGAGCCGCTTCGTCTCCAGCCACCCGCGTAGCAGCTTCGATTTCTCCGCCGCGAGCCGCACCGGCTCCAGCAGCGCGTTCAACGCCGTCTGGTCCTTCTGCCCCGCGTAAAGCTGCAGCGCCCGCGCCAGCGGCAGATGCTGCGGCTGCCCGGTGGCGCTGAGTTTCTCCGTGAACGTGGCGAGAAACGCGAACGGCCGCTGCGTGTCCGCCTTGTTCTCCGCCAGGTGAAAACTCACGCGCCCCACGACATGCCACGCCGGGCATTCCTCGCGCAGCCAGGCCTCGACGCCTTGCGTGGTGATTTGAGTGATGTGCGCCGCGAGATCGAGCCACCAGCGGTCCAGCAGCTCCGCCGTGAGGTGCTCGACGCCCGGAAACGGAGGCGCGGAGGCGATGAGGACTGCTTTCTCGTCGGAAGTGAGCGGCTGGACCTTTGCGGCGTCTTTGGTCTGGCAGAGCCGCGTGAAAAACAGCCGTCCCATCTCCCGCAGCCAGCGGAAGGGCGGCCCGACATCCGCCTCATGCAGATCCGCCGCGAGCAGGCACAACATGGCCGCCGCCCCGTCACAGGCGCGTATTTTCCGCTCAACCGGCGACTCCGCCGCGCCTTCGAGCGTGAGAATTCCTTCGGGGGTGATAACCGGCGCGAACATCCACGTTGTATGCCGAAGATGAGCTGACGCGCAACGTCCGAACCGCCATCACACCTATCGTCTTTCGCCATGAAACATCATCTGCTGCTCATTTTTCTCGCCGTGCCGGCCATCCAGGCGCAGAGCCTGCCCACGAAAAAGCAAACCACCGTCACGATCGCGGAGAAGTCCGGCGTCGAGGTGAAGCTCGACCAACCTTACGCGGGCAACAACAATCCGAAGCAGATGGTGGATGTGTTTCTGCCGAAGAAACGCAATGACGGCAAGCCGCTGCCGGTCGTGGCCCTGATCCATGGCGGCGGCTGGGTGAATGGCGACCGTCTGGGCTACGCGGCGCAGGCGATCCAGCTCGCGCGCACGGGTGACTACGCGGCGGTCGCCGTGGGCTACCGGCTTTCCAAGGAGGCACCGTGGCCCGCGCAGGTGCATGATTGCAAAGCCGCGATCCGCTGGATTCGCGCGCATGCGAAGGAATACAACCTCGATGCGGACAAGATCGCCGTGTGGGGCAGTTCGGCGGGCGGTCATTTGTCATCGCTGCTCGGCACCAGCGGCGATGTGAAGGAGTTGGAGGGTGATCTGGGGCCGAACACGAGCTTCAGCAGCCGCGTGCAGTGCGTGGTGAATCTCTGCGGACCGGAGGATTTTTCCCAGGCGCTCATGTTCGACAAGGAGGGCCGCCCCATCTGGAAGGACGACGCCGTGAGCGGGCTGCTGGGTGGAAACGCGCCGGACAAGCCAGCCGAGGCAAAGGCCGCGTCCCCCGTGACTCATGTGAGCAAGGACGATCCGCCCTTCATCACCTTCCACGGCACCAAGGACCAGCGCGTGGCGTTCCGGCATGCGGAGGCGATTCATACAGCGCTGCAAAAGGTCGGCATCACCTCGCTGCTGGTGCCGATAAACGGTGGCGGGCACGGCTCCGTCGGTCATCCCGAGGTGAAAGTGCGCGGACAGCAGTTCACGGACAAAATCTTGCGTGGCATCGAGGCTGCCATCGACACCACGCCTCTCCAGGCGCTGCCGGAGGTGCCGAAGAAGCCATGAGCGGCGGTTCCATCCAGCCTCCTGCCGGATGTCCTCGGCCGGTGCCGCAGGTTTTCGCGGGTCGTTTCATCACGCTCACGCCGCTTGATGTGGAGCGGGACGCGCCGGAATTGTTCGCGATTTCGCACACTGATGACGAAACACGCGACCTGTGGCGGCGCATGCCGTGCGGACCGTTTGCCGATGCGGCGGAGCATGCGGCGTTTTTGAGAGAATGGAGAGCGAAGAGCGATGTGATAGCCTTCACCGTGCGTGATGCAGACTCGCGGCGCTGTCTCGGCAGCATCTCGCTGATGAGCGTCCGTGCCGAGCACGGCGTGGCCGAGCTGGGCAACATCTGGTATGCGCCGCCGGCGCAGCGCACGAAGGCGAACACGGAAGCCTGCTTCCTCTTGCTGCGTCATTGCTTCGAAACGCTGCGTTACCGTCGCATGGAGTGGAAATGCGACGCGCGCAACGAACGCAGCCGGAAGGCCGCCATGCGTCTCGGCTTCACTTTTGAAGGCATCTTCCGCCAGCACATGATCATCAAGGGCGAGAACCGTGACACGGCCTGGTTTGCCATGCTCGACCACGAATGGCCGCGCATCGGTGCTGCCATGCACCGCTGGCTTTACGCGGACGATTCGATTCCGCTCGGAACGATCATCGGTGGGGACAGCGTATCGTCCCCCGCATGAAGCCAGTCCTTTGCCTCCTTCTCGCCGCCACGCCGGTTTTTGCCGCCGATACGCCACCGGCGAAGCCCAAGCCGGAGTTTCAATACAAGACCGAGGGTGTCGAGATCTCGATTCCGAGCGCCGATGAGCCAAAGGTGACTGCCTTCAACGCGAAAACGATCCAGGCGGCGTCGCAATACCTCGAAGGTGGCGCCATCACCTGGGTGCGCGAGAAAAACTGCATCAACTGCCACACCACCGGCCCATACATGAGCGAGCGCCCGGCTCTGACACCGCTGCTTGGCAAGCCGGCCGAGGAAATTCGCGCCGACTTCCTCGAAAGCGTGCCGGAGAAGATCGCTCCGGTGAAGGAAACCGAAAAGGAAGGTCACAAATACTACCCGAGCTCATTCACCGCGGTGTGGCGTTCGATGGGCCTCGCCGAATGGGACAAGCACGTGACCGGAAAGCTGTCCGAGCAGACCGACCGCTCGTTGCGCGACATGTTCGAGCGCCAGTCACCGGATGGTTCGTTCGTGAGCTACGGCGAAGTCGAGGTGCCGCACATCACCACCGACTTTGAACTCACGCTTCAAGCTGTGCGCGCCATCACCGCAGCTCCAGACTGGCTGGAGGGCATCAAAGACGCCGGATTGCTCGCCCGCATCGACAAGTTGAAGTCCTGGCTCCGCAGCGCGCAGCCAAAGAACGATTTCGACCGCATCCTGAAGCTGCAACTCGCGCATTACCTGCCGGGTGTCGTCCCGCAGGCCGAACGCGATGCCGCGCTGGCTTTGCTTTCCTCCAAACAGCATGCCGACGGCGGCTGGAGCACACGCGACATGTCAGCGTTGAACGACTGGCATTTCAAAATCAGTGATACCGTCACCAAACTCGTCACCAGCCTGCCTGATGCCGCCAAACCGGAGAGCGACGCTTACATGACCGCGCTCGCGGTCGTGATGATGCGGCAGAGCAACATTCCCGTGAAGGACGAACGCATCCAGCGCGCCATCACATGGCTGAAGAAGGAGCAGCGCGTCTCCGGCCGCTGGTGGATGTATTCGCTCTATCGCGGCAACTACTACTACATCACCTACATCGCCACCTGCCAGGCGCTGAAGGCGCTGTCACTGTGCGGCGAGCTCGATGCCGCGAAGATTTCAACGGCCTCCCGCTGATCGTCTCCGATAAACGCCGGGTGAAACACCGTTGCTTTGCCGTGCAATCATGAAACCCATCGTCCAGATCAGCCTCGACCTCACGAACATCGACGAAGCCCTCGAAACCGCCGCGCTCGCCATGCGGGCCGGTGTGGACTGGCTGGAGGCCGGCACACCGCTCATCCTGGCCGAGGGGCTGCATGGTGTGCGGGCTTTGAGAAAGGCGTTTCCGAACACGCCGATTGTCGCCGACCTCAAAACGATGGATGGCGGCTACCTCGAGGCCGAAATGATGGCCAAAGCCGGAGCGACGCATGTCGTCGTCATGGCCCGTGCGCATGCGGAGACGGTGAAATGCGTCGTCAAAGCAGGCAAAGACTTCGGCTGCAAGGTGATGGGCGACAACATGGTCAGCGAGGACATGGTCGCGGGTGCGAAATGGCTGGAGGACCTCGGCTGCGACTACGTCATCCATCACATCGGCTACGACGAGCGGCGTGGCATCGCCGCTGCGGGCAAACGCATGCCCAGCCCGCTCGATCAACTGCGTGAAGTCGTCCAGGCCGTGAAAGTGCCCGTTCAAGCCGTCGGCGGCTTGAGTTTGGAGCAGGCAATCCAGTGTCCGAAACACGGCGCACCTCTCGTCGTCCTCGGAGCACCGCTCACGATTGACGCCGACGCCTTCAAAACCGCCGACGGAAATCTGGAAGCCTCGTTGCGCATGATTTGCGAGGCGGTGCATGCTCAGGATGTTCCTGCTTTCACCTGATTGGAATTCGTGCTTTTCATTCGTGGATATTCGCGGCCATTCGCGTTGAAATCTCAGATCACAACCCATGGAATTCCAAGACGGCACTTATGAGGTCATCGGCAGTGCCATGCGTGTACACAAGGCGCTCGGCCCTGGTTTGCGCGAGAAGCCGTATGAGAACGCGCTGGTCATCGACCTTCACCAGAACGGGTTTCGAGCCGAGGCGCAACACGCCTATCCCATCCGCTACCTGGGGCAGATCGTCGGTGACTGCATTCCTGACATCACCGTGCATGGTAATGTCCTCGTTGACGTGAAGTCGATTGACGCCATCGGGGAGAGCGAAACCGCCCAGATGCTCAATTATCTCCGCATTGCACGTTTGGAGGTCGGTTTGATCATCAATTTCAGGAACCCCAAGCTGGAATGGGTGAGGAAAGTGAGGTCACAAACTGTCTAGACCCGCGTCATTTATGTTTATCAACGCGAATGCTCACGAATGGCCGCGAATTATCGCGAATTCAGAAATGATTCATTCGTGTGAATTCACGGTCATTCGCGCCCATTCGCGTTAACCTCTGTCACCCACCGCTAACCCATGAAATCCCCCGCCGTCGTCAACTTCGCGCCTGAAAAAAACTCCGTCGAAGTCCGTGAAATCGAAACGCCGATCATCGGCAGCGAGGACGTGCTCCTCGAAGTCGCCAATGTCGGCGTGTGCGGCTCCGATCTGCATCAGTGGACCTCCGACCACTCCTGGCCGGTGAATTACCCCGTCGTGCTTGGTCATGAGTTCGGCGGTCGCATCGTCGAAGTCGGCAAGGACGTGGAAGGCTGGAAGGAAGGCGACCGTGTCGTCTCCGAGACTGCCGCCATCATCTCCAAGGACAACCCGATGACGCGTCGCGGCCTCTACAACCTCGATCCGACACGCAAGGGTTTCGGCTACGGCGTGAACGGCGCGATGACGAAATATGTGCGCGTTCCGAGCCGCATCCTGCATCATGTGCCGGACCAGCTTCCGTTCGAGCAGGCCTGCCTCACCGAGCCCTGCTGCGTGGCTTACAACGCCGTCGTCAAAAACGCGCGCATCGAACCCGGTGACCGCGTTGTCGTGCTCGGACCCGGAACGATTGGCATTCTCTGCGCCGCGATGGCAAAACAGTGTGGTGCGCAGGTCGCCATCGTCGGCCTTCAGCAGGATGCGCATCGTCTTGAACTCGCCCGCAAACACTATGGCTGCGAGGTCATCATCGGCGATGCGAAGCCTTGGGCGATGGAACGCGACGGTCTCGGCTGCGATGGCGTGATCGACGCCGCCGGCGCGAGCATCACGCTTAAAATCGCGCTCGAACTCGTGCGTCCCGCAGGCTGGATCAGCAAAGTCGGCTGGGGGCCGCAGCCGCTCGGCTTCAATATTGATCCGCTCGTGCAGAAGAACATCACACTGCAAGGCAGCTTCAGCCACAACTGGCCCATCTGGGAACGCGTCATCGCCCTGCTCAGCAGCGGCCAGTTTGACGTGAAACCGATCATCGGCGGCGTCTGGCCCGTGACCGAGTGGCACGAAGCATTCGAGAAGATGCACAAGGGAGAGGTCGTGAAGAGCGTGCTGAAGCCGGTGTGATCAGGGTTTGTCAACATTAGCAGCAGGCCGCACCTCAAAGTGAACCGTCACCGGACGGGCATACTGGCGCTGGAGCTTATCGAGTTCGTCGAGCACGGCCTGAGTTTGCGCACGCAGCGCTTCTTGCGATGGATGACCGCCGAGAAACTGATCGCGGTAGCGGTCAGAGCCGGTGATCTCCATGCGTGCATCCGTCACCATTTTCAGCGCCGCCGCCTGCGCATCCCATGGTCCGCCTGGCTCCCAGCCGTTTGAGGTCATGGAGGAAATGTTCAGGCCGGCGGCGAGTTGCTGCGCGGTGAGGGTGCCGAGCAAACGACCGCCCGCGCGAAGGTCGTATTTGCCCGCCGCGAGCCCACGCACGGCGAGCATGTAACGATTCAATTCAGAAGGCACGGGCACGAATCTGAAGTTCAACGCACCGAAAGTGCCGAAGTTCAGCGGATATCCTTCATCGAGCCGGTCGAACTCGATACCACCGTCTGTGGCTTTGATGTTCGAGATTGTGCAACTCGCCACGCTCACCGCTTTCAGCGTGGGGACATCGATCTCTGCCGCAGAAACCTCGGCGGGCGCGTCGAGGCCCTTGAGGATCGCCACCGCCATCGCGAGCTGGCCCAATTCGTTCAAATGCACGCCGTCCTCGACATGCAGCTTGGTGTGCTTCGCGGTGTCCTTCTGCCGTGCGTTCAGCGCCAGCATATGCCGCTGCACTTTGCGCATCGAACGCTGGATGTCGATGGTCTCCGCGCCGAGGCTTTTCGCCAGTGCCAGCCCTTCGTCGCACATCTGCTGGAGGAAGCCCTTTTCGGCCTTGTCAGGATCCTCGTTCGTGATCGCGGGCGAGCAGATGAAGACGCGGACGTTGTGCTCTTTGCAGCGCCTGATCAATGTGCGCAGCGAGTTCAGATACGCCGCCTTGTGATCCGCGTCCGCTTTCATGCCCCAGCCGATGTCGTTCACGCCGAAGGCCACGGTCAGCACCGTCGCCTTGCGGTCAAACACCTCGCTTTGCAGCCGCTCCAGCGCCCCGGTCATGGTGTCGCCGCCCTTGCCGGCGTTGAAGAACTTCACGCGACGGTCAGGGAAGCGCAGCAGCGTGTAGTTCTCGATGATGCGGTCATAACGCCGCGCCGCCGTGATGCTGTCGCCGAGAAACACCATGGTGTCCCCGTCCTTGAGCGCGAAATCTGCGAGAACAGACGAGGCAAAGGCCAGCAAGCAGGCGACGAGGCATGATTTCATGAACCGGATACGCCCGCCATGGCGGGACTTTGCTTCGCGCCGTGTTCCTCTTGCCCGTCCGGGCTGTCGGGGCGCTAAAACCGCAGTGTCACCGACACGCGGAACATGCGCGGTTCGATGGGGTGGATGTGCCGGTCGAAGACCGGCGCGGCTTCGCCCGGGAGCTGGCTGTCGTAGTAATACTCGATGTCGTTGTCGCTGCGGTTGATGAGGTTGAGGCAGTCGAGGGCGATTTCCCAGTTTTTGCGGCGGTAGCCGACGCGGGCGTTCACCTGGAAGGACTCGCGCGCCTCGACGTCCACGGTCTCGTTCAACGGACGCGGGCCGAAATAACGTCCGCGCAGAGAACCGAAGAAGCCCTCCGCGCCGCCGAGGGTGATGCCGGCGTTCAGCGTGTAGGGAACGGAGCCTGGGATGTTCTGACTGGGCGGGGCATCGGTGCGCAGATGCGCGTCGGTCCAGGTGGCCTCGAAATCCACCATCGCCCAGTCGGCCGGACGCCAGTAGCTGGCGAGTTCGACGCCGTAGCGTTGGGAGGAGGGGCCGGGCTCGGTGTTGCCGGCGTCGCCGACATAGATGAGCTCCGAGTCGCTGCGGAGAAACCAGAGGGAGAGTGTGTTGACGAGTTTCGGGATGGATTCGTTGCGGATGCCGAACTCCGCGCCGTAGGTGCGCACGAGCGGGTCCACCTTGTCCGCCGCGCCACCCGTCGAGGGATCGGTGACGATGTTCACCCCGCGGGCGTCGTTGCTGTGAAAGCCGAAGCCGCCGTTGAGGTAGAATTCCGTGTCCGCCCAGGGGCCGAAGACGATGGAGAGTTTCGGGCTGACGATGCCTTTGGACAGGACGCCTGCGTTTTCCGGCAAGGTGCTGCGCTGCACGTCGAAGTGGATCAAATCCGCGCGCACGCCGGGGATGACGCGCAGCCAGCTCAGTGGCTTGAACTCCAGCTCGGAGAAAAGGCCGTAGCTGGCCTGGAAGATGTCATCCTTGCGCACGACGTTGAAGCGGTCGCGGGCGGTGGTGTTGTAGAGTCCGAGGCCGTTCATCCACTCCGCGCGCAGTTGCATTCCCAGCGTGAGGCGCTGCTCGTGGCCCAGAGCGTCGAAACGCCAGTCACGGGCCAGTTCACCGCCGAAGAACCAGCGCTGGTCCTGCTGCTCGAACTGGTCGCCCGCCGGCGCGGCGTTGTCCTTGAAGTAGGTGAAGTTGGAGAACAGGTCGAGGTCGTAAAAGCCGGCGTAGGCGCTGGTCCGCGTGGTGGCGCGTCCGTCCTCATGCGTCCAGTCGAAGGAGAGGCTGTAACGGCGTGAATTGCCGCCGTTGGTCGGGTCGATGAAGCCGAAGCGGTCGATGATCCCGGCCTCGATGGCGCGCTGCGGCACCTGGTCGGTGGACATCCAGTCACCCTGGTAACCCATGGCGGTGATGTTGATCCTGTCCGTGCCGTCCTCCCAGTGCCAGCGCAGCAGGCCGTTCCAGCGAGTCGCGTCCGAATTCAGCGCCCACGGCCCGTTGTAAAACTGGTGCTCCAGCGCCATGGTGAGCCTGCCTTCGCCGGCCTGGATCGTGTCCGCGATCAAGGTGCGTGAAAACTCATACTCACCCCAGGTGGAGGTCGCGATGCCCTGCGGCAGCTCATCGACGAGCTTGAAGCGCGCCGCGCCGGAGGAGCTGAGGTCGCCGTGCTGAGCGTAATAATTGCCTTTCCAGTATTCCAGCTCGCCGACGAGTTCCGGGATGATGAAGTTCAGGTCCGAGTAGCCCTGGCCGTGCGCGTGGTTGCGGAAGTTCACCGGCATGCCATCCACATACATCAGGAAGTCCGTGCCGTGGTCCAGGTTCGCCCCGCGCACGAAATACTGGTTCGCCTTCCCGTCCCCGCTGTGCTGCGTGATGATGACGCCCGGCACGCTCTCCAGCAGCTCCCCGCGCCGTGAAAACGGACGTGCCAGCAGCTCCTTCGTGCTCGTCTGTCCTTTCGAGGCCGACGGGGCCGTGCCGATCAGGCTCTCAGCCTTGCCTTCGATGATGACTTCCTTCAGCTCGGTCGTTTCTCCGGCGTTTTGCGCGGTCAAAGGCAGCGCGAACAGGCAGGTGAGGCAAAAAACGTGGCGGAAAATCATCCATGCCTGCGACGACCGCCGCGCTCCGACCCCACATAATGTCCGGTGTGCCCGCAGGGATCACTTTTCCTCGTTCCACCATTCCAGCAGCATCTGGCGCGCGCGATGGACGCGGCCTTCGACGCCGCGCACGGAGCATCCGAGCACCTCGGCGCACTCTTTCTGGCTCAGCCCCTCCAACGCCACAAGGATGAGGGCGGCACGGAGTTTCTCCGGCAGCATGGCGAGGCCGCGTTCGAGCTTGCCGATCTCGCCGCGCCAGGCGGCGCTGGTGTCAGGCGGCGGCTTCGGGCAGGCGGGCGTCTCCGGCATGTTGTCGAGCGTCACCGTGCTGCCACGCTGGCGGGAGGCGCGGGTCTTGGCACGGTCCCGGCAGGCATTGAGGGCGATCTGGTAGAGCCAGGTCGAAAACCGCGCGCGGCCCTCGAACTCCGGCAGCGCCTGCCAGGCACGCACAAAGGAGTCCTGGGAGGCTTCGCGGGCATCCTGCTCGCAGCGCAGCCAGCGGCGGCAGAATCCGTGCAGCCGCGCCTCGTGATGACGCACGAGCCATTCAAACGCGGCGCTGTCCCCCGCCTGCGCGGCGCGGATTTTTTCCTGCTCGATGTCCGGCGGCGCAGAGGTCTCCGCCGCCTGGAGCATGAGGTCAGTGTTCGCGGGACAGGCTGTCATGGGTCCATTCGACGAGTTTGCGCGCCTGCGCGGGGCGCAGGTGGCGCTTCATGGCGAGAAAGTGATCCAGCGTGAGGCGTTGCAACTCCGCCTGGCTTTGGTTCAGGCGCCCAAGGGCATCCTTCATGCGGGCTTCATCAACTTCCGGCGTGCTGATGATCCGCGCCAGCTCCACGTCGGCGGCGCTGATGCGCGCCTTCAGGGTCACACGGCGCTGCTCGAACTCCTTTTCGACGGGGTCGAGCTTCGCGTGCTGCTCCGGTGTGATGTCGAGATGCTCATGCATCCACGAGTGCAGGTCCGTCTCCACATGGTCATGCGCATGCCCCTCACCGTGACGGTGCAGCGTCCAGTCCGTGACACGCCAGGCGGTGAGGCCCGCTAGGGCGCAGGAGAGCAAAACAGAGGACGCCAGCCACCTGGCCCGCGAGTGCATCACAGCGGGCCTCCTTTGAAAAGCGGCATGGCGGGCGGCTTCGCATGCACCGGGTCATTGAGCGCCTTGGACCAGCCGATGAGAGCTGCCGTGGTCACGCCAGCCGTCACTGCCAGCGCCACGATGAGACCGGTGAGCAGCCACCAACGTCTGGCGCGGCCTGTGTCCGTGCGCACGCGGGCCATGATGGCGTCCTCCATGGCGGAGGGAGCCTCCGTCGGCGTGGCGGAGGCCGCTTGCTGGAGGAGCCGGCTGAGTTCGTCCTGCGTCATGGAGCCATGATGGGGCCGGTGGTGGAAAAATCCCGTGGTTTTTTGCGCTTTGCCCGGAGCGGCCTACGTTTCGCCCCCATGCCTTCCAAACAGACCCGCATCCTCCTCGCCGATGACCACGGCGTTGTTCGCAACGGTTTCCGCGCGCTGCTGGCCGCGCAGTGGGACATGGAGGTCGTCGGCGAGGCGTCGAACGGGCGCGAAGCCGTGGAGATGGCGGAAAAACTCACCCCGGATGTCGTGGTGATGGATGTGACGATGCCGGAGCTCAACGGGATCGAGGCCGCGCGGCAGATCACCAAGGTGCTGCCAAAGACACGCATCCTGGCGCTCTCCATGCAGAAGGACTCCGTCTATGTGCGCGAGATGCTGCGGGCCGGCGCGAAGGGCTACCTGCTCAAAGATTGCAGCGAAGCCGACTTCCTCGCCGCAGTGCGCGCCGTCGCGGTCGGCAAAGGCTGGCTCAGCCCGGAGGTGAGCGACGCGGTGCTCGATGACTACCGCAAGCATGTCACCAATCCGATCGACCTGCTGTCCCCGAGGGAGCGCGAGGTGCTCCAGATGATCGCGGAGAGCAAGACGAACAAGGAGATCGCCACGGCTCTGAGTTTGAGCGTGTACACCGTCGAGGCGCATCGCGGCCGCATCATGGAGAAGCTCAATCTGCACTCCATCGGCGAACTGGTGCGGTTCTCCGTCCGCAACGGCCTCATCGACTGATCGCCCTCCCATGTCCGTCCGTCCGCCGCCTTCCGCACGCCGTGTCACCGAGCACACGGTGTTGTGGGGGCTGGCTGTCGGCTTCGGCCTTGTCCTCGTGCTGCTGGGCATGGCGGGCCTCGTGGCCGTGCGCGACAGCCAGGCCATCCGACGCAGCTCGGCGGGGCTGGTGAGGGAGCAGTTGCTCATCGCGCGCCTGCTCTATGAGGCGCAGGCGGAGGAGGACGCGCTCGCGCATGTGCTGCACCTGCTGGTGAAATCCGAGGACCCAGCCATCCGCGCCCGTGTGTTCGATGACCTCAAAAACGCGGACCGCGATGTGTCCCGCCTCGCCACCGAGGCGGCGCAGACACCGCACGCGCATGAGTGGCGGCGGCTGGCGTATGCCGCGCAGGCATTCTCGAACACCGCGAAGCAGGCGCTCGACTACGAGGGGCCCTTGCCGAAAAACGTGCTGGAATCCCTCTTTGCCAGCCACGACGAGGTGGTGGAGCTCATCCACGGCCTCATTCTGCAAAGCACGCGGCATCTCTCCGAAGTGAACCGGGAGATCGAGGCCCGCCTCGACAATCTGGCGGACGAGTCAAAGCTGCTCCTCGGCGCCTGTCTCGTCCTGGCCGCGCTCTGCGCGTGGCTCACCATCCGTTTCGTGCGCGGCAGCCTCCAGCACATCCGCTGGCAGTCGGAGGAGCTCGCCCGCGTCTCCTGGCACATGCTGCAGACACAGGAGGCGGCCGCGCGGCGTTTCTCCCACGAACTGCACGACGAGCTGGGCCAGTCACTCGCCGCCGTGCGTTCCAATCTGACCAGGGGGGCAACCCGTGACCTCGACTCGCTCCGCAACGACTGCATTCATCTCGTTGATGAATCCATCGCCAATGTCCGTGAGCTCTCGCAACTGCTCCGCCCGGTCATCCTTGATGATTTCGGCCTCGATGCCGGCCTGCGCTGGCTGGCGGAGAAATTCGCGCAGCGCACACGGCTGGAGGTGGACTTCGACTCCACCTGTTCCGGACGCTTTGCCGACGAGACGGAGACACACCTCTTCCGCATCGCCCAGGAGGCGCTGACGAACATCGCCCGCCATGCCGGGGCAAAGCGGGTGGAAATCCGGCTGGCTCTCGAGGACGGAATGATCTGCCTGAGCATCGAAGATGACGGACAGGGGCTGCCGGAAGATGCGATGAACACCATCCAGAGTCCGAGCCTCGGCATGGTCGGCATGCGCGCCAGGGCGCGGCAGTGCGGGGGCGAGCTGATGGTCACCGCCGCCAGGTCACATGCCAGCGGAGCACGCATCGAGGCCGTGGTGCCGGCACGGAATGGCGAGGCTTGACCGCACCCCCGGCCGGAGGGTATTGAAAGCCACCGCAGTCGCTTCCGCCTGATGCCCAGCACATCCGCTGCCGCAGCGCCTGTTCTCGTTTTGTGGCATTGTCCGCCACCGCTCATCTCAGATGGAGACGGGCCCTTCGCCAAAACGAATTACTTTTTGAAATTTTAGTATCGTCAAACGCACATCTGGGACAAAGGGGACGCCGCATGCCTCATAACAAAGCGCCGCTCTCCGTCACCCTGCCCAAGGACATCACCGCCAGCATCGCGGTGTCTCTGGTGGCGCTGCCTCTGTGTCTCGGCATCGCGCTGGCCTCCAACGCGCCGTTGTTCGCCGGTTTGATCTCCGGCATCGTCGGCGGGATCGTGGTGGGCATCCTGAGCGGCTCGCATAAAAGCGTCAGCGGACCTGCGGCGGGCCTCACGGCCATCGTGGCGGCCCAGATCGCCGCACTCGGCAGTTTTGAGGCATTCCTAGTCGCCTTGGCAGTGGCTGGCGTGATCCAGTTTTTGATGGGCGCATTCCGGCTGGGCTACATAGCTTCGTTCTTTCCGATGAGCGTCATCAAGGGCCTGCTCGCCGCCATCGGGCTCATTTTGATCCTGAAACAGATTCCGCACGTGTTCGGTCACGACGCCGACGCGGAGGGCGAGATGAGCTTTGAGCAGCCGGACCATGAAAACACCTTCACAGAGCTGCTGGCGGCGCTCTCGGACATCCTGCCTGGCGCGGCGCTGATCGGCATCGTGAGCGTTTTGTTCCTCGTGTTGTGGGACAAGGTGAAGGTGCTGAAAAAACTGCCCGTGCCCTCCGCGCTCGTCGTGGTGCTGCTGGGCGTGGCGATCAATTTGATCCTGCGGAAGATGGGCCATGCGTGGGAGGTGAAGGCCAGCCATCTCGTGCAGGTGCCGGTGGCGGAGGATTTCCAGGCATTCCTCGGCTTTCTGAGGTTTCCTGATGTGGCGCATTTTAGCAACCCGCTCATCTACAAGGCCGCCATCACCGTGGCGCTCGTGGCCTCATTGGAGACACTGCTCAATCTGGAGGCAGTAGATAAAATCGACCCCGACCAGCGCCTGGCGCAGCCAAACCGCGAGCTCATGGCACAGGGCACCGGGAATCTCATCGCGGGTCTCATTGGCGGCCTGCCGATGACGAGCGTGATCGTGCGCACCTCGGTGAACATCAACGCGGGTGGCAGGACGAAGCTCAGCACCATTTTGCACGGTGTGCTGCTCGTCGTGTGCGTGATGACGGTGCCGCACTGGCTCAACGAGATCCCACTTTCCGCGCTGGCGGCCATTCTCATCATCACCGGCCTCAAGCTGGCCAGTCCGAAGCTCTTCAAAGATATGTGGCAAGGGGGGATGCAGCAGTTTCTGCCGTTCTTCATCACGATCTGCGCCATCGTGTTCACCGATCTGCTCACCGGTATGCTCGTCGGCCTGGGTGTCAGCATCTATTTCATCCTGCACAGCAACCTGCGCCGCCCGCTGCGCCGGGTGATGGAAAAACATGCCGCAGGAGATGTCCTGCGCATCGAACTGGCGAACCAGGTCAGCTTTCTGAGCCGCGCTGCGTTGGAGAACACCTTTCAAAACGTGCCGCGCGGCGGGCGCATCCTCGTGGATGCGCGCAACACGGATTTCATCGACCCGGACATCCGCGATCTGCTCGCCGATCTGCGGGACAAGACCGCGCCGTCACACGGTGTCGAAGTCGGATTCATCGGCATGAAGGACGACAACTTCATCGACGATTATGTGCAGTTCATCGACTACACCAGCCGCGAGGTGCAGAGCGGACTCACGCCGCAGTGCGTGCTGGAGACTTTGCAGGCGGGCAACCAGCGATTCCTCGCCGGCCAGCGCATCCAGCGTGACTTTGGCCGCCAGGTGGCCGCCACGGCCGCAGGCCAGTTCCCCATGGCCGCCGTGCTAGGCTGCATCGACTCCCGCGCGCCTGCGGAGATGGTCTTCGACCTCGGCCTCGGCGATATCTTCAGCGCCCGCGTGGCTGGAAACATCGCCACCAGCGAGCTGCTCGGCAGCCTGGAATACGCCTGTGCCATGGCGGGCGCGAAACTCGTCGTCGTCCTCGGCCACACGAGCTGCGGCGCGGTCAATGCAGCCGTCGATCTGCTCAGCGCCGCGAAAAAAGCCAGCGAAGCCACTCCTTGCGCCAATCTCGATGGCCTCGTCGCCGACATTCAGCAGGTCATCAATCCTGCGACGCTCAAAAAAACCGAGCAATGGGCCCCCGGCGAAAAAGCCGCCTACGCCAACGAAATCTCCCGCCTCAACGTCATCCGCACCATCAAGTCCATCCGCCATCGCAGCTGCACCCTGGACAAACTCGTCACCGAAGGAGCCATCGCCATCGTCGGAGCCCTCTACGATGTGAACAGCGGTGAGGTGAGCTTCTTCCAGACCGCCGAATCCAGCACCGGCAAGCTCAACGTGCCCATGGTGGCCGTGGCGTGAGCGCGCGGTTTGTTTCAGTCATGACTTTGCTGTCGAATGAGGCCGGAGCCGCGCCCGCCAGTGGATGGCGGCTTGTTTCGGAAGGCGTTTGAGGTAGTTCCACGACACCGGCGGAATTGTAAGCATGTTCTTACAATTCGTTTTGAAACTATTTTCCTGCGGCAGGTCTATATATGGTAGCAACCACCGCAGGCCATGAACGCCAGCCTCCATCCGCCCGCCCAGGGATGGAGCCGTGCCGAGGAAAGCCACAAGCACGGCTCAGGTGGGGAAAATGTGCCGCGCGTCGGCCTGGTGCTTTCCAGCGGCGGCGCTCGCGGCCTGGCGCACGCCGGCGTCATCCAGGTGCTTGAGGAAAACGACATCCCCATCGCAGCCATCGCCGGTTGCAGCATGGGTGCTTATGTCGGCGCGCTCTGGGCCGCCGGGCTGGATGGCTCCGCCCTGGAGATTCGCGCCCGCGAGATCAAAGACCGCGCGACGCTCAAAGCGCTGCTCGACTTCATCATCCCGCCATCTGAGGGGCTGATCCGCGGCGACCGCATCCGCGAGCACCTCGAGCGCGATCTTGGCGGGAAGACTTTCGAGCAGCTCGAACGCCCGCTCATCGTCGTCGCCACTGATCTCGACCGGCTCACGCCGCATGTGTTTGATTCCGGCCCTGTTTCCAAGGCGGTGCATGCCAGCGCGGCCATTCCAGCCATCTGCGCTCCGGTGCATCTCGACGGCCGCCGCTATTGTGATGGCGGCGCGTCCGAGCCGCTGCCCGTCGCTCTCTTGAAGAAGCGCCTGCATCTCGACCATGTCATCGCCGTGAACGTGATGCCGATGCCGGATGACTTTGAGGCGCGCACCGACAGCACCTTCGCTGCGGACGACGGCGCCGGCCGCCATCTGTTCGCGAGGCTGTTCCGCACGCTCTGGCACAGGGTGAACCTCCTCGCCCACGGCAATGTGCTCGACACCTTCCGCCGCGCTCTGATGGCCGCGCAGCTCCGCCTCATCACCAAGGAGGAGGCTGCGGCCGATGTCGTCATCCACCCGCGCTTCGCCACCTCCTCGTGGCATGATTTTGAAAATCACGAGCAGTATTTGCAGGCAGGCCGTGAAGCGGCGGAAGCCGCGCTGCCTGCGATACGCGCCCTGCTTTCCACCACGAACCTCAATCAGGAGACAATCAGCCATGAAATTGCTCCGCCACACACCCGATTGGAATGCCGCACCGCATGAAGCCTGGCATTCCTGGCAGATCACCGCTTTGCGCGACTACCTCAGCCGCCGCGTGATTCCCTTCAGCGCGCACTACAGGCGCGTGTTCAAGGACAACGGCATCCGGCCGGACGACATCCGCTCCTTTGACGAATGGAGCAAGCTGCCGTTCACCTCGAAGAAGGACCTCGCCAACCCTCGTGATTTTGTGCTCGTGCCCGATGAGGCCGTGCTGCGTCGTGAGCCGGGGATGATCCTCGATGCGTTGATCCACGGCAAAAGCGCGGCCAAGGAACACGCCGAGGTGGAATTCCGCCCCGTCCTGCTCACCAGCACCACGGGGCGCAGCTCCGACCCCGTGCCGTTTCTCTACACGAAGCACGACCTGGCGAATCTCGACCTCAGCGGCACGCGGCTGATGCTCGCCGGCCGTTCACGGCGCGAGTTCCGGCACATGAACCTCTTCCCATAC
Source organism: Verrucomicrobiaceae bacterium (assembly GCA_016795375.1). Classification (GTDB taxonomy): domain Bacteria; phylum Verrucomicrobiota; class Verrucomicrobiia; order Verrucomicrobiales; family Verrucomicrobiaceae; genus Prosthecobacter. The sequence continues at coordinate 8,490 of JAEUHJ010000200.1, read as the reverse complement.
GCGCCGCATCTCGCCTTCTGGCTGGCGCATCATGCCGGGCTCGGTTTCGGCACCTTCATGCTCAGCACGGGCGGCGGCAAGACGCTCGGCACGGACGGCAACATCAAACTCATCGACAAAATCCAGCCGGACATCCTCATCGGCATGCCCACCTTCATTTATCATGTGCTGCGTGAGGCGCATGAAACTGGCAGGCGCTGGCCGAACCTGAAGCGTCTCGTGCTCGGTGGTGAGAAAGTCGCCGAAGGACTCCGTGCCCGTCTGCGCGACCTCGCCGCGGCTCTCGGCAGCCCTGACGTGCATGTGATGGCCACCTATGGCTTCACCGAGGCGAAAATGGCCTGGCCGGAATGTGTTGGCGAGTCGCACGATTCATTCGGCTATCATCTCAGCCCTGATCTCGGCATGGTGGAGATCATCGACCCGAAGACCGGCATGGTGCTGCCTGATGGCCAGCCAGGAGAGATCGTCTTCACGCCGCTCAACGCGCGTGGCACCGTGGTGCTGCGCTACCGCACCGGAGACATCGCCGAAGGCGGCCTCACCTGGGAGAAATGCCCGAATTGCGGCCGCACCTGCCCGCGTCTGCTCGGCCCCGTCTCCCGCGTGAGCGAGGTGCGCGAGCTGAAGATCGACAAAGTCAAGGGCACGCTGGTGAACTTCAACGTGCTCGAACATCTCCTCGATGACCAGCGCGGCATCGCCGCCTGGCAGATCGAGCTGCGCAAGCGGCACGACGACCCGCTCGAAGTGGACGAGGTGCATCTCCACCTCGCCATCGAGCCCGGTGTGCATGAGCCGGGTATCGCAGGCGCGGTTTCACGCCGCTTCCTCGAAGTCACTGAAATCACACCGAATGAGCTGCATTTCCATCCGTTCGCCGAAATGCGCGATCAAATCGGGGTCGGTCGCCTCCTGAAGGAGGAGAAACTCGTCGATCACCGCCCCAAAACCCCAACCGCCGCATCTCATGTGGCGCTCAGCTCCTGACACCATGAAAACGCCCTCTCTCGTCATTGTCTCCGCCGTCCGCACGCCGTTCACGCGCGCGGGGACGGACCTCGCCCACCTCGACGCGGTAGAGCTCGGCCGCCATGTGGTCAGCTCCCTGCTCACACGCACCGGCATCGATCCGATGCTCGTCGATGAGACCATCCTCGGCTGTGTCGGCCAGCCTGCGGAGGCGATGAACATCGCCCGTGTCATCGCCCTGCGTGCCGGACTGCCGGAATCGAAGCCCGCGATGACCGTGCATCGAAACTGCGCCTCCGGCCTGGAGGCCGTCACGCTGGCTCATGCGAAAATGTGCGCGGGGCAGGGGGAGGTCTTCATCGTCGGCGGCACGGACAGCATGAGCAACATGCCGCTCTATTTTCCGAAGCCAGCGATGGCGAAATTCGTCGCCATGAGCCGTGCTCGTGACATGCGGGGCCGTGCGCTCGCCGCGTCGCACTTCCGCCCTGCCGACTTCGCGCCCGTGATCGGCCTCAAGCTCGGCCTGACCGACCCAGTTTCGAGCTTGAACATGGGACAGACCGCCGAGGTCGTGGCGCGCGAATACGGCATCACGCGCGAGATGCAGGATGCTTTCGCCTTGCGCAGCCATCTGCGGGCCACGCAGGCCAGCCATCTGCTCGGCCAGGAGATCGCCCCGGTGCTGGGGAGGAACGTCATCTCGGCGGACAACGGCATCCGCGTGGACACGAACCTCGACAAGCTCGCCAGGCTGAAGCCACTCTTTGACACGCTCACGGGTAGCGTGACTGCGGGAAACTCGTCGCAGATCACCGACGGGGCCGTGGCGCTGCTCGTGGCGACCGAGGAGGCGGCCGCCGCGCATGGCTGGAAGCCGCTGGGCCGGCTCGTGAGCTACGCGGCCACCGGTTGTGACCCGAAGCGCATGGGTCTGGGGCCGGTGCGCGCGCTGGACGCGGCCTTGCACCGCAGCGGTTGGAAGCTCGAAGATGCGGATGTCATCGAGATCAACGAGGCTTTCGCCGCGCAGGTGCTCGCCGTGCTGAAATGCCTCTCCGATCCGGCCAGTGCCCGTCGCGTCGGCCTAGAAGCGCCACTGGGGGAGCTCGATCCCGCCAGGGTGAATGCTTGCGGCGGTGCCATCGCGTTCGGCCACCCGGTGGGTGCCACCGGGGCCCGCCTCGTGCAAACCGCGCTCAACCAGCTCCACGCCATGGACGGTCGCCGTGCTGTCGTCAGCCTCTGCGTCGGCGGCGGCCAGGGCATGGCGGCCTGCCTCGAAGCCCTTTGAATTTCATCACCCCAAACCTCATTCAACTCATTGCCATGAAAACTCCACTTCTCGACACCAAACCTTCCGTGATCCACGACCCTCCCCACGTCCTGGAGTCGATCGTCCACGGTCATCCTGTTCCGGCGAAGCATTTCAAGCTCGACATCGACCACGATGGGATCGCGTGGCTTGTTTTCGACTCGCCGAAGACCCCGGTGAATGTGTGGAACGAGGAAACACTCCGTGAATTCAATCACAACCTCGAACGCGTCGAGCACGACACCCGCGTGAAGGCGCTCGTGCTGCGCAGCGCCAAGGAGCGCATCTTTGTCGCCGGGGCTGACTTGAAGGCCGTCCGCTGCATGCCGCATGCGCGTGTGAATGACCTCATCTGGCTCGGCCAGGCCGTGTTTGACCGCCTGGCACGTCTGCGGATGCCGAAGATCGCCGCGATCCACGGCGCGTGCATGGGCGGCGGTTTCGAAGTCACGCTCGCATGCGACTGGCGCGTCGCCAGCGACCATGAATCGACGAAGATCGGCCTGCCGGAGACCCTGCTGGGCATCCTCCCTGCATGGGGCGGCTGCACCCGGCTGCCACGCCTCGTCGGCGTGCGCAAGGCGCTCGACCTCATCACCGCTGGCAAACTGCTCGGTGCCTCCGCAGCGAAGCATGCGGGCCTCGTGAGCCATGTGGTGGCTCCTGAGCATCTGGAGATGCTCGCGCGCAGATTGGCCCGGGAAAAACGTCCGCCCGCGCCCTTCCACTTCGAAAACCTGTTCTCGCTCCTCATCGGGCGCGTCGCCAGAAAGAAAGTACTGGTGAAGACGCACGGCCTTTATCCCTCGATCATAAAGGCAGTCGATGTCATCACGCACGCAGTGCGCGGCACTGTGGATGACGGACTGAAGTTGGAGCGCGATGCCGTGGCCGAACTCATCCAGAACCGCAGTACGGAGCATCTGATCGATCTTTTCTTCAAGCGCGAGGAAGCAAACAAACGTCCCGCAACCGTCGGGACGGCGATCCCCATCCACGATGCTGCCGTGATCGGCGCAGGAGTGATGGGGGGCGGCATCGCGCATGCACTGGCTTCGCGTGGCGTCAGGGTCCTGATGACCGATGTCACCAACGACAGCCTCGCGCGTGGCATGGAGCGAATTCATGGCCTCGTTTCAGAAGCCACGCGCAGAAGGCTGGTGTCAAGGGTGCAGGCCCGCGAGACGCTGGACCGCGTCAGCACCGCGCACACGCCGGTGCCGCTCACGCGGCAGCATCTTGTCATCGAGGCGGCTACAGAAAACATGGAGCTGAAGCGGAAAATCTTCTCCGATCTCGCCGCTCGCGTTTCCAGTGACACCATCCTCGCCACGAACACTAGCGCGCTTTCAGTCGGTGAACTGGCGAAGTCCGTCCCGCACCCTGAGCGCGTCATCGGCATTCATTTTTTCAACCCGGTGCATCGGATGCCTCTGGTGGAGATCATCACTCTGCCGGAGACCTCTCCTGACGTGCTCGCCTCGGCGGTCGGCTTTGTGCAGAAGCTCGGAAAGACCCCCGTCGTCGTCAAAGACAGCCCCGGTTTCCTAGTGAACCGTATTCTGGTGCCGTACCTGATGGAAGCCGTGCGCCTGCATGAAAGCGGCGTGCCGGTGAAGGACATTGATGATGCGATGCTCGAATTTGGCATGCCGATGGGCCCGATGCGCCTGCTGGATGAAATTGGTCTCGATGTGGCCGCGCATGTCGCCGGGACGCTTGCCGCCGCCTTCCCGGATCGTTTTGCGAACAGCAATGCGCTCGACCAGTTCGTCGCCGCCGGCCGCCTTGGAAAAAAATCCGGCGAAGGCTTCTACCGCTATGTGAATGACCGTGAGATTCCGCCGGAGCGCCCTGCGGACCTGCCGCGGCATGAAAGCATTCAAAACAAGCTGGCCCTGCTGCTCAGCCAGGAGGCGATGCGCTGCCTCAAGGAAGGCATCGCACACGGGGCCGCTGACATCGACCTCGCCATGGTGCTGGGCACCGGCTACCCGCCGTTCCGCGGCGGCCCGATCACTTTCGCCCGCGACGCGGGCATCATTGACTATTGAACATTGGAGGACAAGGCCATGAACTCTGACACACTCGAGGAAACCAAGACACTCATTGACACCTCCCGCATGAACGCGGGCCAGAAAGCCGCCCTGGAGATGGCGGAGGCCGCGCGTGACGCGCGCCGCAACACCGGACTCGCCGCCGGTATCTTTTTTGGCGAGCCGGATTTCGGTAAACTGCTACCGTTCCCGAAACAAAGCATCGAGGACCGCGACCAAGGCGACGCGTTTTTGCATCGTCTCGAAGCTGTGCTCGACCAGCATGCCGATCCTGATGAGATCGACGCGTCCGGCGAGATTCCTGACGTGCTGCTGGGCGAACTCGCGAAGATCGGTGCCTTCGGCATCAAGATTCCGACCAAGTACGGCGGACTCGGGCTGTCGCAGACGAATTACTCGCGTGCGGCGATGCTGCTGGGCTCGCGCTGCGGCAACCTTGCCGCGTTGCTGTCCGCGCATCAGTCCATTGGCGCGCCGCAGCCGCTCATTCTGTTCGGCACGGAGGAGCAGAAGATGAAATACCTGCCGCGCTGTGCCGGAGGCGAGATCAGCGCCTTCGCCCTGACCGAAAACGACGTCGGCTCCGATCCGGCGCGGATGAAGACGCAGGCGGTGCTGGACGGCGATGAATACGTCCTGAACGGCGAGAAGCTGTGGTGTACGAACGGCACGAAGGCCGGGATGATCGTGGTGATGGCGAAAACGCCCACGCCGGAGAAGCCGCACGCCACGACGGCTTTCATCGTTGAAACAAGCTGGCCGGGCGTGGAAATCATGCATCGCTGTCGTTTCATGGGCCTCAAGGCGCTCTACAACGGCGTGATCCGCTTTGAGAACGTGCGCGTGCCGGTGGCGAACGTGCTCGGCGGCACCGGGCGCGGATTGAAGGTGGCGTTGACGACGCTGAACACCGGCCGCATCACGCTGCCCGCCGCCTGCACGGGTCTGTCAAAGCGCTGCCTGGACATCAGCACACGCTGGGCGAAGTCGCGCGAGCAGTGGGGGCAGCCGATCGTCCGCCACGCGGCCATCGCGGACAAGCTCAGCCGCATGGCCGCCGACACGTTCGCGATGGAAAGCGTGGTGCGCTACGTCTCCGCGCTGGTGGACAAGGACAAGCATGCCGATGTGCGGCTGGAGGCGGCTATCGGCAAGATGTGGGGCAGTGAGAAGTCCTGGCGCATCATGGATGACACGATGCAAATCCGCGGCGGCCGCGGGTTTGAAACTGCGCAGTCGCTCAAAGCACGTGGCGAGGCCCCGGAGCCAGTGGAGCGCCTGTTCCGTGACTCGCGCATCAACACGATCTTCGAGGGCAGCAGTGAGATCATGCGTCTTTTCATCGCCCGCGAGGCGTTGGAGCCTCATCTGCGGATCGGGGCGGACGCGGTGAACTCAACGCTGCCGTGGAGGAAGCGAGTGAAGGCAGCGCTGCGCGCCGCACGCTTCTACGCGGGATGGTATCCGCTGAAATGGCTGCCCTTCGGCGCGGGAGACAAGCGTGACGCGCTGCATCCGTCGTTGCAGTTTGATCTGGATGCGATCGCCCGTCTCAGCCGCAAGCTGGCGCGCGATCTCTTCCTGGCGATGGCCCTCAACGGCCCGAACCTCGAAAAGAGGCAGGTGGTGCTCGGCCACTTCGTTGACATCGGCGCGGAGCTCTTCGTGTGGAGCTGCGCACTGGCCCGAGTCGAGAGCATGGTGACAGACGCGTCCACATCAGGCTCCGAGATCGACCGCCTGGTGCGTCTGGCGGGCTTCTTCGGCAAGGTGAGCCGCGAACGCATCGCGGGGAGCTTTGCGAAGTTGCGTGCCGGCATCGACAACGAGTCATGGAAGGTGGCGCAGGAACTTTGAGCTGGCGCGTTGGCGGGCGCATGGATTAAATGGTGGCCGGGTGTCATCACCCGGCCAACGTCACCTCAACCTTCCAACACCATGCTCAACGAGTTCAAGCAGTTCATCTTCAAAGGCAATGTCGTCGATCTCTCCACCGGTGTCATCATCGGCGCGGCCTTCGGGACCATCGTCACCGCTTTCACCAAGGGCATCATCGAGCCGCTTCTGAAGGCGCTTGGCGGGAACCCGAACGTGTCGCTTGGGATCAAGATCGGCGAGTTCGTCAACGAGAAAGGCGAGAAGCTGCCGAACATGCTCGACATCGGCATGGTGATCAATGCGGCCATCGGTTTTGTGATCACCGCGGCGGTGATCTTCCTGGTGATCGTGAAGCCGATGAACAAGCTGATGACGATGATGAAAAAGCAGGAGGAGGCTGCTCCCGCCGCGCCCGCCGCCGACATCGTGCTGCTCACGGAGATCCGCGACCTGTTGAAGAAGTGACGCACCCTCACGGCGACTCCGGTTCCTCGCTGCGCTCGACGAAACGCATGGCGTGGTCGATGAAACGCAGGAGCACGTCGTCGGTGGGGCCGTTGCGGTTTTTGGCGATGATGAGCATGGCCTCCCCTCGTTTTTTCTCCTCCGCCTCCTCGTCCTCGACCTCCATCTTCGCGCCGGCGTAGTCGGCGCGGGTGAGAAGGCCGACCATGTCAGCGTCCTGCTCGATGGAGCCGGATTCACGCAGGTCGGAGAGCACCGGCCGCTGCCCTTTGCGGCTCTCGACCGCACGGTTGAGCTGCGCGAGCACGATGATCGGCACGTTCAGCTCCTTGGCGAGGCCCTTGATGCCCGCTGAGATTTCCGCGATCTCGATCTGGCGGTTGTCCTTCGCGCGTCGGCTGCCGCTGGTGACGAGCTGCAGGTAGTCGATCATGATCATCTGGATGCCGTGCTGCTTTTTGAGGCGGCGTGACTTGGCGCGCATCTCCATGATGTCGAGGCCAGGCGTTTCATCGATGAAGATTTGCGCCTTCTGCAGATCGCGGGTGGCCTTGGCGAGCGCGTCCTGCTGTGCGCGTGACAGAAGACCGCGTGAGAGGTCTTGCATGCTGAGACGCGCACGAGAGACAAGCAGACGACGCACGAGCATCGTGGCGCTCATTTCGAGGGAGAACACGGCGCAGGGCGTGTTGCAGTCCACGGCGATGTGCTCGACGATGTTCATCGCGAGCGAGGTCTTGCCCATCGATGGGCGTGCAGCGATGACGAACATTTCACCGCCTTGCAGGCCGGAACTCATCGAGTCGAGCTTGCTATAGCCGGTGGAGAGGCCGCGGAGCTGGCCGGGGTGCTCCAGCATGTACTGGATGCTGTCGATGGCATCCATGACGTGGGTCGAGAGCGTCTTGATGCCCTCCTTGGAGCCGAATGATTCGCGCACGGCGAGGACGCGCTGCTCGGCGTGATCGATCAGCGTGTCGATGTTCTCATCCATCTGCTCTTTACCATGCTCGTAGGCATGGTGGATGTTCAGGGAACTGGCGTGGATGAGCTCGCGCAGGACGTGCTTGTCGAGCACGATCTTCTTATAGAAGGGGAAGTGCGCCGGGATCGGCACGAAGGCGAAGAGCTCGGAGATCGCCGCCGCGCCGCCGACTTTGTCGAGCAGGTTCTGATCCCGCAGCGCGTGCGTGAGCGTGACGGGATCGACGGGGAGGTTCTTGTCGTAAAACTCCAGCAGCTTCTCGTAGATGGTGCGGTTGGCCTCGTGGTAGAAGGCCAGCGCGGGCAGATTGACGCGGCAGTCGCTGAGGCGCTCATTCGGATCCTGGAGGAGGCAGGAAAGGACGCCTTTTTCGGCCTCGTCGCTGAAGGGCAATGCGCGGTTGAATGAGGCCAGGAGCTCCTCCGCCGTGGGGATTTCGTTGCGTTTTCTGAAATTCTCCCGGGCTGGCGCAAGGACGGCGGGGCCGCTTTGCGGCGTGACGGTGGAGACGCTGGGAGTGGAGGTTTCGGCCATGCGGGGGCGCTCAGGATGGCAGGCCGGAGGAATCGCGTCAACGCCGCACGCTTCGGAGTTTGTGCGTGGAGGTTAACAAAAATGTTTGAGCAAATGCTTGATTTCCATGGGCTTTCTTCTGAAAAATGAACGCTCCCGGCAAGGCCGGGTCAAAAGCGCCTCTCCTCAAACAACCATATGCTACTCACAGCCATCAAACTCAAGCTCGCGGCCATGGTCGCGGTCGCCGGACTCGACACCGCCGAAATGCCCGGAGCCTCCAAGGAATTCGTGGACATTCTCAC
>JAEUHJ010000197.1 GCA_016795375.1 Verrucomicrobiaceae bacterium | reverse complement strand
TGGCAACTGCGCGAACTTCTCCGCGAGCTGCCCCAGCTTTGCATGATCGGGGTGGGACATGCCGCCTACAGATAACCATCCCATACGGGGTACAACCACTATAACCAGACTCTCTGATTTTTATTGGCGCGTCTGCCCTGGCGCACGCCTACTGGGGCGGCAAGGGCGTGGACGCGGATGAGATGCTGCGTGAATACTGCCGCCTGTTCTACGGTCGCGCCGAGGCCGAGATGCTCGCGTTCTTTGAATACTGTGAACAAAACTGGATCGCAATGGAGGAGGACAAGTCGAAGGCGGATGAAGCGCTCGCGCTTTTCGAGAAGGCGAAGGGCAAAGTCGATGCCGCGAGTGTTTACAGTCGCCGCATCGCCCTCATCGACGACTTCCTCAAAGGTCTGCGCATGAAGTCACAGCAGCTCGGTCAGAAACGCGGTCCCGTGCCCGTGGTGCGTCTCGTCGGCGATGCTGAGAACATCGTCATCGATGGCAAACTCGACGACGAATACTGGCAGCGGTGCCCCGTTGCCGCGACAGGCCGCTTTCACGAACTGCAAACCGGCCGCGCACCGATTTTTGGCACCGCATTCAAAGCCGGGTGGCAGGGTGGCAGTCTTTACTTCGCGATTCGTTGCGACGAACGCCCGGGCGACAAGCCAAACAACACCTCCACGCGCGAGGACGACCCGGCCATCTGGCGCGGCGACGTCATCGAGATCGAACTCGCCACCGAGACACACTCCTACTATCAGATTGCCGTCAGTCCGGCCGGTCATGTCGTCGATCTCGATCGCGGTGCTCCACGCGGGCAGTGGTTCACCTGGGATTCCAAGGCGGAGGTGGCCACCCACGTCGCGGAGGATCATTGGACAGCCGAGATCCGCATTCCCGTCACGCAGGATGAAAACGATCCACTGCACCAGATCATTGGCCGCAAGCCGACGCAGAGCCTGCCGTGGCACATCAATCTCTGCCGTCAGCGCATTCGCGAAGATGGCCAGGAGCACAGCGCACTCTCGCCCACTGGCACGGAAGGCTTCCACGAGCCGATGAAGTTCGCGCACTTTTATGACGGTCGTTCGCACAAATTCGAGGCCGCGGAGATGGAAGAGGGCTATCTGAAAACGAGCAAAGCCGCCGGGGAATTGATGAAGAACCGCAAGTTGGAAGAGGCGTTCACGGCGCTCGTTGAGTTTGCTGATGGCAAAGCCAGTGATTTCCAAAAGGCCGCTGCGCTGGAACAAGCCGCAGGTTATGCCCTCGCCGGAAAGCGCTTCGATCTCGCAGATGAGGTGATTGATTGGATACCGATCCAGGCTGTCGAAAAAACAGTCCGGATGCGCTACTTGTTGGCAAAACAGCAGGCTCCCGGGGTTGTCGCCCAATTCGGCAACGAGGACATCGTGAAATGGCCGTTCTGGAAACGCGGCGACGGCTTTCATGCACGCGGTCGTGCTCATTTCATCGCCAAGGCCGGTGACAAGGCCGAAGCCGATCTCAAAACGGCGCTCGAATTCACCAGCGACCCGCGCACACGCGACAGCGTGCTGTTGTTGCTGGCGCAAAACCGCGAACAGCACCTCAAGAACGACGACGCGGCTCTCACGAGCTACCACGCCATCATTGATGATCGCAAACAACTCGGCGGTGCTGACGAATTCGCCGCGTTGCAGGGCATCGCGCGCATTTTGATCCGGCGCGGCCAGTTTGATGAGGCCCTGGCCGTCCTGAACCGCGTCGATGCCGGGAAACTGCCGGGCGTGTGGAAAGCCGGCATCGCCAAATCCATCGAGGAAGTGAGGAAGGCGCGCAAGTAGTCCCGCGCTTCGTGTGGGATCATCCAGGCATGTGCCGGCGGCACCTTCGGATTGCGCAGACGCTCGTACTTGCTACGTCTCACGCTCTCAAAATCAGCCCATCTCACGACATGTCCGCCAAGATCATCTACACCCTCACCGACGAAGCCCCGCTCCTCGCCACTTATTCGCTGCTGCCCATCGTGAAGGCCTTCACCAAGGCGGCGGGCATCGAGGTCGAAACGCGCGACATCTCGCTCGCCGGTCGCATTTTGGCCCAGTTCGGCCTCCAGGACGATGATCTGAGCTATCTCGGCAAACTTTGCCTCGAACCGACTACGAACATCATCAAGCTCCCGAACATCTCCGCGTCCGTGCCTCAGCTCAAGGCCGCCATCGCCGAGTTGCAATCGAAAGGGCACAAGCTGCCCGATCTGCCCGAGAATCCGCAGACCGACGCCGAAAAGGAGATCAAAGCGAAATACGCCAAGGTCATGGGTAGCGCCGTGAACCCCGTGCTCCGCGAAGGAAACAGCGACCGCCGCGCGCCGAAGGCCGTCAAAGACTACGCCAAGAAGCACCCGCACAAGATGGGCGCTTGGAGCGCGAGTTCGAAAACCACCGTCGGCACCATGGGCAAAGACGATTTCTTCTCGAACGAGAAGTCAGTCACCGTCAATCAGGTCACTGAGGTCAGCATCACCTTCACTGCCAAAGACGGCACCCAGAAAGTCCTCCTGCCAAAGCTCTCTCTCAAAGCCGGCGAGATCATGGACGCCACCAAGATGAGCAAAAAGGCCCTCGTCGCCTTCTTCGAGCGGCAGATCGCCAAGGCGAAGGCCGATGGCGTGCTCTTCTCGCTCCACATGAAGGCCACCATGATGAAGGTCAGCGATCCGATCATCTTCGGCCACGCGGTGAGCGTCTTCTTCAAAGACCTCGTCGCCAAACACGCCGCCACGCTCACCGAGATCGGCGTGAACTTTAACAACGGCTTCGGCGACCTCATCGCGAAGCTCGACAAGCTCCCCGCCGACAAAAAAGCCGAGATCGAGGCCGACATCCAGGCCGCCTACGCCAGCGGCCCCGCCTTGGCCATGGTGAACAGCGACAAAGGCCTCACCAATCTCCACGTCCCGAGCGACGTCATCGTCGATGCCTCCATGCCCGCCATGATCCGCAGCGGCGGCAAGATGTGGGACGCCGCCGGCAAGGAGCAGGACACGTTGGCGGTCATCCCGGACAGCAGCTACGCTGGCATTTATCAGGCCACGATCGACTTCTGCAAAAAGAACGGTGCCCTCGATCCCAAGACCATGGGCAGCGTGCCGAACGTCGGCCTCATGGCCCAAGCCGCTGAAGAATACGGCAGCCACAACAAGACCTTCGAAGCCCCCGCCGACGGCGTCATCCGCGTCACCGACACCGCGGGCAACGTGCTCTTTGAGCACAGCGTCGAGCAGGGCGACATCTGGCGTGCCTGCCAGACGAAAGATGCGCCCGTGCAGGACTGGGTGAAGCTCGCCGTCAACCGCGCCCGCGCCTCCCAGACCCCCGCCGTCTTCTGGCTCGACAAAGCCCGCGCCCACGACGCCCAGATCATCGCCAAGGTCGAAAAATATCTCAAAGACCACGACCTCACCGGGCTCGACATCCGCATCCTCCCGCCCGCCGAGGCCTGCACCTTCAGCTTGGAGCGCATCGCCAAAGGTCTCGACACCATCAGCGTCACCGGCAACGTCCTGCGCGACTACAACACCGACCTCTTCCCCATCCTCGAAGTCGGCACGTCCGCGAAGATGCTCTCCATCGTCCCGCTCATGAACGGCGGCGGCCTCTTTGAAACCGGCGCCGGCGGCTCCGCGCCGAAGCACGTGCAGCAGTTCCTCGAAGAGAACTACCTCCGCTGGGACAGCCTCGGCGAGTTCTTCGCCCTCGCCGCCAGCTTCGAGCACCTCGCCGAGACCTTCAAAAACGCCAAAGCCAAAGTCCTCGCCGACACGCTTGATGCCGCCAACGGCAAGTTCCTCGAAAACGACCGCAGCCCCGGCCGCAAACTCGGCACCATCGACAACCGCGGCAGCCACTTCTACCTCTGCCTCTACTGGGCCCAGCAACTCGCCGCCCAAACCGCCGATGCCGACCTCGCCGCGACCTTCAAGCCCATCGCCGAAGCCCTCACCGCCAACGAAAGCAAAATCGTCGCCGAACTCCTCGCCGTCCAAGGCCAGAAAGCCGACACCGGCGGCTACTACCAACCCGACAACGCGAAGGCCGATGCAGCACTGCGCCCGAGCGCGACGCTGAATGGGATCTTGGCGGAGGTGTGAATGCTATGGCGACGCCGGTTTCAAGAACTGAAAGTCCTCAAAAATCTTCTTGTCGAAGAGCTTGTGAAGCTCAGGTCCGAAGTGTTTTACTTCACGCGGAAATTGATGAAGCCAACGAGACTCTGGCGGTTCCCTAAATCCAGATAGTTGTCTAACAACCTCAGGGCGGCGTTTTAATAGCTCTTCGCAAGTTTCATATTTGAGGCGGCAATCGCCGCGATGAGGAATCTCTGTGAATGTGTGTATCTGGCTTTTGAACTTGAGCGATTCAGATTCTTCTTTTGGAAGAACGTGTTTTGAGAACTCGCGAAGCCGATCTCCGAGACTTTGGTTAGAGGGTGATTGGGCCAAACAGGCATTCACAAGCTGAGCGACGCTCCAAGAAGCTCCGTTCACTGGCTTGAGATTGCTCATACCAAGCAGAAATCTCACCCTACAAATCAGTTCCAGCCAAGATTGGCCACCCGTCTTCAGAAAGGCATAGCGGACTGATTTTTCGATGTTTGTCCATTGTCGTCCTATTGTTTGAACCTTGTCGGGGTTCTCATTGAGATGATACTCTTCATTAGAACTCTCGCCATAGCGTGGCCCAGCCCCGGATTTGTCTGTTATCCATTCAACTAACGCTGGCAGAAGTTGTTGCCGCATCCATCTGACACGTGCATCAAGCGTCTTGCCAGGATAGTGGTGCACACACTCCTGAAGGCTCGATAGAGGACGTTTCTCGATAATAAGTTGACCGCTCTGTCCGAGCTTTAGAACTGATCTTGAAAACGACGTATTTGCGCTCGTGGAAAGTCGTTCGACTGCCTGAGATCGTTCCGTCCAATCTTCTTCAAAAACCTTCCAACGAAGAGATTCGATGGTGTGGAAGGAGGGTGACTCTCGAACAAAAGTAATTATGCGCCTCTGTAGGGCACCATGTCCTTTTGACACGACTTTAAGTGTAAAACTTTATACCAGTGATGAAGTTAAACCGATTCCGTTTTTTGAAGACACTTTCTCAGCGATCACGCACACTCCCTTGTATAACATTGCCACGAGGGCGAAGGCGGAACCTAGCGTCTCAATAACGGCTTTTACAGTGCTGATGTCGGTTAGTTCCATGACTGTTTCATCTTCGCTTGGATTCAGATTTGAGCAAGGGATAAGTGTAAAATCATTGTCGCTACGAATAGCACAACCAGGCGTCATGGTCTGCTCTTAAGATTTCAAGCCTTGGCCTTGCCGCGCTTGGGCTTGCCATACTTCACCCCCTTTCGCGGGGACAGCGGCCCACTTGCTCCTGCCTCCTCTCTCAGCAGCAACAACCCTTGCTCCACTGTCTCGGCACGTTTGTGATCTGACGACGGAATCGCGTGAGTGACGGTCGAATGCCCGTTGAAGGCCGCCGGAGCATAAACAGCACGACGGAAGTCCACGGCGTCGCCTGCCATCAAGGAATCGTAGGCATGCACGAGATCGTGCTCGGTCGCGGTTTCGCTGAAAAAGCGGAAGGAGCTGGCGGCGAGGTAGTCGAGGCGTTCCTCGAAAGCGAGCCAGCGGCGGCCTTCACGCTCGGCGACCTGGCCGGTGGTGTTGGAACCGGCGAAGATGTCCAAAACCACGTCTCCCGGCTCGGTGAGGAAGCGGATGAAGAACTCCGGCAGCTTCGCGGGGAAGCGAGCAGGATGGCCCTTGGCCTCCACAGCCTTGCATCCGCGCAGGTAGCAGCCGTTGGATTCGGAGTTCGGGATTTGCAGCAGATTGGAGGGGATCGCTCCGCCGTTGTCCTTGCCAAAGCTGGCGCTGATGTCGTGACCGGAAGGGCGTTTCTTCGGCGTGTAGAAGGCGGCGGGGTCTTCGATGAGTTTTTTCATCCGGTCGCTGTATTCAGCCAGCACCTTGGAGACGTTCGCCTTCGGCCACGGTGTCTTGCTGAACCACCAGACCGTGTTCACTGCGTCCTTGGCCCGCAGCTTGCGTTTGTTCACCCATTCGATGGGGCTGGGCAACTTGGAGGGGTTGTACCAATAAAAATCCTCTGCCAGATGGAAGCCCAGGCCGTCGCAGAACTCGATGAGCACGCGGAAGGGATACAAACTGCGGCTTGGCCGTCCCGGCTCGTAAGCACCGCCGAGATCGAGCACGAAACTGCCGGTGTCCTTGAGCTTGTACTTCACCAGCCGCGCAAACTGCGCCAGCCAGGCCACATACTCGTGCTGCTGCTTGTTGCCGTATTCCTTCTCCCGCAGCAGCGCGAAGGGTGGGCTGGTCATCACGAGATCGATGCTGCCGTCCTCCAGCTCGGTGAGCAGCTTCAACGAGTCGCCGCAGTAGGCCGCGCCGTGATTCGTGAGGTAGAGGGGGGGTGAGTCTGCCAGCAACATTGCGCCACTTATAGTCTGTAGATTCATAGGCATCAACCCGGCTTTCATCACGGCGTCATGCCGAAACTCAATGCCCGACAGCGGTTCGCCGCGAACTTGAAGGAGCAGAGGCTCGCCAAGGGTCTCTCGCAAGAGGATTTGGCGGACCTTTGCGGCTTGCACCGCACCTACGTCGGCTCCGTCGAGCGTGGCGAGCGGAACATCTCCATCGACAACATGGAGCGCCTGGCCCAGTCGCTCGAAGTGCCGCTCGAAAAGCTCATCCGGGAGGGCAAATCATGAAAGCTCACGCGGACAAGGCCAAACTCGACAAGCTCCGCCCTGCCATCCGTGAGCTGCAAGCCCTCGCCACCAAGCACGGCATCAACGACATCTTCCAGGACAACGGCGGCAAGCTCCTCCAAGTGCTGATCCTCACCGGCCTGCGCTGCCTCGGCAAACGCGAGGGCAATGACGCGGTAGATGAGCACGGGAATGAGTATGAACTCAAATCGGTGAACACGCTGCTCACCAAGAGTTTCTCCACCCATCACCACATGAACCCGGTCATCCTTGGAAAATACCGCAAGGTGGCCTGGGTCTTCGCCATCTACGAAGGCATCGAGCTGAAAGCTCTCTATCACATGAATGCAGCTCAGCTTGAGCCGTACTTCACGGCCTGGGAACGTAAATGGCATGAGTCCGGCGGCAAAGACATCAACAACCCGAAAATTCCCGTGTGTTTCGTGGTGGAGAATGGTCAGCCGATTCCGTTTTGAGGGGGATTCAGCTTACGGCACCCTCAAACCTCTCCGCCAGCCGGTAGCTTCGTCCCTTCTTTGAAGCATTGGCGACGGCCAAAAAGCCTTCTGACACCCATTTGGCGCACTGATCGCGGCCCTGACGTGGTGAGAGGGCGAGGTAGGCGGCGAGTTCGTTGGAGGTGACGATGCGATGCTTCGCGAAGAGACCGAGGGCCTGGCGTTGCAGCGGACGCAGTTCGCGTAGCAGCGCGGCTTTGTCCTGCGGAGCGGACAGGCTGGAGGCTTCGGCTCGAGCGGCCACCTTGGCGAAAGCATCGGCCATGCCTTCGCAGAAGTATTGCACGAAGCCGCTCACATCCGCCTCGGCACGACCAAGGTGGTAGTTGTGGCTCGGACCGACCGAAAGCGCGTCGTAGTAGCCGCGCAGATGCCGGGCGTAATATTCCTCCAGCGAGTAGATGCCCTTCAGCCCGTAGCCACAGCGGTGGAGGATCAGCGTCGTCAGCAGCCGCGCGGTGCGACCATTCCCATCGTAGTAAGGGTGAATCGTGGCGAACTGGTAGTGCGCCAGCGCGGCGATGACCGGCACGGGCAGGTCGCGGGACTCGATCTCGGCATTGATCCACGCCACCAACTCGCCCATCAGCCCCGCGACCTCTTTCGCCTCCGGGGGCAGGTAGGTGATTGCACCTCTGGCGCTGTTGCGGATCACGTTTTGACCGTCGCGACAAGGCGTGGGCCGCTTTTTGCCCTCGAAGGCCAATCCATGAATCGTCTGGATGTCCTTCTCGGTAAGCTTCCGCTTCAGCGCCGCGAGCGACTCGACCTCATCCGCTGCCTTGTAGTAATTCTGCACCTCCCGCTCGTCCCTCTCGCGACCCGGAAACCCGCCACCGCCCGCGATCACCTCCTCCACCTGTGGCAGCGTCAGGCGGTTCCCCTCGATCTGCGTCGAGTAGTGCGTCGTCAGCAGCCGCGCCGACTCCCGCAGCGATGCGATCATCTGCGGCGTCACCGGCAGCCGATCCACCGCCACCCGCGAAGCCTCGATGGCCATCAACGCCTTCGCCGAGGCGGGCGTGATGCGGTAAACAGGTTGAAAGGGCATGGCTGGCCACGATAAGCTCCGTCATTAAAACGTCAATAAACCGTCATTAAACGGCAGGAAGGGGTCATGAACGAGTTTGCCCCGTTAGTCTCATTTGATACTATCACGGCGTGCGACCGTCTTTTGAAGTCACTCCACGTTCCGCCCGGCTGCTCTCGGAAATCGAGAGGCGGATCGGACGTCATGAGGGGGCGCTGCGGGCACCGGTGAGCCCGATGCTGCGACGCTCGCTGCGCGTGCGCACCATCCAGGCGAGCCTGCAAATCGAGGGAAACACCCTCACCGAGGAGCAGGTAACCGTCGTTCTCGAAGGTCGGCGCGTCTCCGCGCCCGAGCGCGACCTCCGCGAGGTGCGCAACGCCATCGCCTGCTACGAAAAGCTGCCGAAATGGGCTCCGGGAAACGCCAAGCACCTGCTCGCCGCGCACAAGGTCATGATGGCCGGACTGGTGAAGCAACCCGGAGCCTGGCGCAGCAAAGGCATCGGCATCGCCAAGGGCGATCAGATCGCCCACATCGCTCCGCCGGCTGCACGCGTGCCCGGATTGATGGAAACCCTGCTGAAATGGGTCCACACCGACACCGAGGTGCCCGCGCCCATCCGCGCGGCCGTTTGCCATTACGAGATGGAGTTCATCCATCCCTTTGAAGACGGAAACGGACGCATGGGCCGCCTTTGGCACAGCCTCATCCTCCAGCGGTATCATCCCCTCTTTGTCCAAGTCCCCGTCGAATCCGCCATCCGCGACCGACAAGCCGATTACTACGCCGTGCTCGGTCAGTGCGACAATGCGGGCAAGTCCACCGCCTTCATTGAGTTCGCCCTCGAACTCACCCTGGAGGCGCTCAAGCGCGTCGTCACGTCCCGCCAGCCACGCATGACCTCCGCCTCGCGCATCGAAGCTGCGCGACATCACTTCGCCAAAGCCAGCTTCACCCGCAAAGACTACCTCCACCACTTCCCCGGCCTCTCTCCCGCCACCGCCAGCCGTGATTTGCAGGAAGCCGTGTCGAATTGCCGACTCCAACGCGAAGGCGATAAAGCCACGGCGAAGTATCGCTTTGCGTGAACCCTACTCGAACTTGATCGCGTAGAGGTCCGTGTCCTTCAGTGTAAAGCGCAGTCGCACGCTCTTCCCTGCGAGTGAGCTGACATCGCTGCCGTTCTTCCAGAACACGGTGCGTGTGATGGAATCGCCGAAGTGTTCTTCGGAATCGTCCAAGGTGAAGCCGGGTATGGCCTTGCCGCTCGCGTCTTGGATTTCGACGCGCACACTGCCTGCGGCGGAGGTGGCGAAGTTCATGGTGAGCGTCTTGCCGGTGAACGTGAGCGGCTTGGTGATCAATTCGCCGCCGCCCATCGGCGCATGGATGGAGACGAAGCCGTCGAGGCGCAGCGTGTGGCGGCGTAGTTCGCTGCTTTTGCCGGTCCAGTAGCTTTCGGTCGCATAAAAACTGAGTTCGTCCGGCGCACCGGCAAGCGCGGACTTCGTTTCGACAGCCTGCCATGCGATGTATTGCTGGCCGTAGTTCCAGGTGCCTTCACGTTCGATGCCGGGTGGCAGGAAGGCTTCGTTCCAGCGCTTGAACGTCACGCCATCACGGCTCGCCATGAACAAACCTTCGGTGACTGCGGTGCCGTAGCGTTGATTCGCCTTCGAGCGCCATTCGCGGTTCTCGCGCTCCGGCAACGCACGCATTGACTCCGACCAGCCGCGCTCGACATAACGCGTGGGAAAGCCGATCAACACATGCGGCGCGCGATGATACGGCTTCACCTGATTCGTGTAGAGCTGCTCGCTGGGTGAATCGACATACTTCAAGTCGGCCTGATTCTCCCAATGCAGAAAGTCCTTCGACGTGGCGGTGCGGATCGCGCGATGACCTGCGGGCTTCCAGTTCTTCTCGTCGGTGACGCCTGCGGTGAAAATGCGCCAGTAGGCGCGATAAACGCCGCTGTGCGCATCCCAGAATGCGAGATTCTGCGAATCGAACGCGCCAGCGGTGATCACCGCCGCCTCCTGCATCGGCGACCAGTGCAAACCGTCTGCGGACTTGAAAGCGAGCAGGCCTTTGGGCGACTCCGAGCGCACGATGGCCTTGTAACGTGCATCGGGCGTCGCCGCCGGATTGTCGTCCTTGAAGATGGCGATGTGGCCGGGATCGGGATTCGCTTCGCCCATCTTTCCCGGAGCGAGGACGATGTTGTTGGCCTTCGAGCCGTTGAACTCGAACAACCCCAGCTCCGGCTTGCGCCAATGGATGCCGTCATCACTTTCCGCGTAGCAGGTGAAGAGCGGATGCTCGCCCGTGTTCACCTTGCCATCCGTGACCGTGAGCTGCCACGCCTTGTAATACATGCGGTATTTGTCGCCGTCCTTGAAGACGCTGTGATACCCCGTGCCGCTGCCCTCCCACGGCGCGTCATGTGTGATGGCGATCTCCTTCGGCTGCGGATGATGCAGGCGCTGCTCCGCCTTGCCGGTCATCTTTTCGATGAGAAAATCGTCCACGAACAGCTCGCGGCGCGAGCCGATCGCGACGGGATCGGCGGCGAGGAGCAGCGACGAGGACGGGAGAAGGCAGGCGAGCACGGTGAGTTTCACGCGGGATACTACGCCGCCTTGGAAAGCGTCTTTGCGTCCAGACCGGCATCCGTCATGAGGATCCCGGCAACGACGGCCAACCGGCGCGTTGACGAGGGGCGGCAGCATGGGCATGGAAGCACCTGGATGGACCCTCTGACCTCGCTCGACAAAAAGCACCTCTGGCACCCCTTCACGCCGATGCGGCAGTGGTGCGCGGAGGATCATGTGCCGCTGATGCTGGTGGAGGGGCGCGGCTGCGTGCTGCGGGACCAGTTTGGAAATGAGTATCTTGATGGCAACGCGTCGATCTGGACGAACATCCACGGTCACAACCATCCGGTGATCAACGCGGCGATCGTGGAGCAGCTCGGCAAGGTGGCGCACACGTCGTTTCTCGGCTTCACGCATGAACCGGCGGTCCGGCTGGCAAAGGAACTGGTCGATCTGGTGCCGGGCGGAAAAATCACGCGGGCGTTTTTCACGGACAACGGCTCCACCGCCATCGAGTCGGCGGTGCGCATGGCCTTGCAGTACTGGAAGCAGAACGGCAGGCCGCAGCGCGACACGCTGGTCGCGTTTGACCGTGCCTATCACGGCGACACGCTCGGCGCGGCGAGCCTCGGCGGCATTCCGATCTTCAAAGGCAGCGGGAATTACTTCGGCTACCGTGTCATCACCGTCGCGGGGCCTGACGACCTTGACCTCCTGGCCATTGACGACCGCAATCGCATCGCGGCGGTCATCATCGAGCCGCTCATTCAGGGCGCGGCCGGCATGCGGTTGTGGCCGCAGGGCATGTTGAAGAGGCTGGACGCGTGGTGCGCGGCGCAGGATGTGTTCTTGATCCTCGACGAGGTGATGACGGGCTTTGGCCGCACGGGGAAGATGTTCGCGTGCGAGCACGAAGGCGTCGTTCCGGACTTCCTCTGCCTCGCGAAAGGCATCACGGGCGGTTACCTGCCGTTCGCGGCCACGCTGACGACGGAACGCGTGTTTGAGGGCTTCCTCGGCGAACCGCACGAAGGCCGCACCTTTTTCTACGGCCATAGTTATGCCGGCAGCCAGATCGGTTGTGCCGCGGCCCTGGCCAGTCTGCGTGTATTTCGCGACGAACGCGTGCTGGAGCAGCTTCCGGCCAAAATCGCCCGCCTGGGTGAAGTGATCGACGGGCTGAGCGAAGCGCGTCAGTGCGGCATGATCGCCGCGATGACGGTGGACACGCCTGATTTGAGCATGGGAGCCAAAGTCTGCCTCGCGGCGCGCAAACACGGCCTGCTGACGCGCCCCGTGGGCAACACGGTCGTGTTGATGCCGCCGTTGTGCATCACGCTGGATGAAATCGAGCGCATGGCCGGCGCGTTGCGTGCGGCGCTGGCGGAGGCTACGAGCCGAGCAGCTTGAAGAAGAGCCAGCCGAGGATCGTCGTGGCCGGGATGGTCATGACCCAGGCCCAGATGATGCTTTCGACCAGCGTCCAGCGGATGGAGCCCCAGCGTTTCGCGGCGCCGACGCCCATGATGGAGGTGGTGATGGTGTGCGTGGTGGAGACAGGCATGCCCATGTAGCCGGTGGTGGCCAGGATCGTCGCGGCGGTGGTCTCGGCGGCGAAACCATGGACGGGCTTCATCTTGACCATC
>JAEUHJ010000181.1 GCA_016795375.1 Verrucomicrobiaceae bacterium | reverse complement strand
TCGTCACCGTCTCCGGCTGGTTCATGCTCAAGGGCAGAAACGGCATCGGCGGCCGGGGCAAATGGCTGCTGATCGCCGGCATCCTGCCACCCGTCGCCGCCGTGGTGATCTTTGAGTTCCTGCAAAAGTGAGCTGATGCCGTGCCCGTTCGACCCAGTCTTTCTGCGCACGCCCTTGATTCGGGTCAAAGCCCTGGGGGTGCCGCGGCGCGTCTTCAGCATGTGAAACCACGGCTCCCATCTCCGCTCCTCCTCCTTCTCACCCTGCTCGTCGCCGCTTTCCCGGTCCGCGCGGCGGAACCGGCTCCGCCGACGGCGGAGCTGGTGCTCTCGCGACTGGCACCGCGGCATCCGCGTTTGCTCGCCACGGCGGAGGATTTCTCGCGGCTGGAGAAGCTGACGGCAGGCGGCTTCGCGGCGAAGTGGCTCGCGGAGGTCCGGCGGCAGGCGGATGAAATCGTGAAGGCGAAGCCTTCGAAGTATGAAATTCCCGATGGGAAGCGGTTGCTGGCCACCAGCCGCCGCGTGCTCGAGCGCACGGTGACGCTCGCGCTGATCTTCCGCCTCCAGGGTGATCCGCGTCATGCGGAGCGGCTTTGGCAAGAGCTGGACGCGGCGGCGCGGTTCAAGGACTGGAACCCCAGCCACTTTCTCGACACGGCGGAGATGACCGCCGCGTTCGCGATCGGCTACGACTGGCTGTTCGACACCTGGACGGCGGAGCAGCGGGCGGTGCTGCGGAAGGCGATCGTCGAGATGGGACTCAAGCAATCGCTGCCGCTCTATCGCCAGCAAAAATGGTGGGTGGTGGCGGACCACAACTGGAACCAGGTGTGCAACGGCGGCATGACGCTGGGTGCGCTGGCCGTGGCAGACGAGGAACGCGAATTGGCCGCGGAAATCCTGCCCGCCGCCATCGCCAGCGTGCGGCGGCCGATGCGTGAGTTCGCGCCGGATGGAGCCTGGGGCGAAGGGCCGGGCTATTGGGACTACGCGGTGGCCTACAACGTGGCGATGATCGCGGCGCTCGACTCCGCGCTCGGCACGGACTTCGGGCTCTCGAAGATCGAGGGCTTTTCAAAAGCGGGGGATTTTCCCATCCACACCACCGGTCCCACCGGCCTCGCCTTCAACTACGCCGATGCCGGGAGCGGCGGCTGCGGCGGGCCGCACATGCTCTGGCTGGCGACGCGCTTCGAGCGGCCGGATTTCGCGGCCTTCCGCATCGCCCGCGCCGGAGGCAAACCGAACGCGGTCGATCTGCTCTTCGGGGCGCGCTGGCTGGAGCATCCGCCAGCACCTCAGGCCGCGCCGCTGGCGAAACATTTCCGCGGATCGGAGGTGGTGACGCTGCGCAGCGCATGGAATGATCCGCAAGCCACCTTTGTCGCCTTCAAGGGCGGGAGCAACGCGGTGAACCACAGTCATCTCGACCTCGGTTCCTTCGTGCTCGACGCGGCGGGCGAGCGCTGGGCCTTCGATCTCGGCGCGGACAACTACAATCTGCCCGGCTACTTCGGCAAGCAGCGCTGGGACTACTACCGGCTGCGCGCGGAGGGGCAAAACACGCTCGTCATCGCCCCGGGCGCCAAGCCTGACCAGTCGCCGAAAGCCGGTGCCCGCGTCACCGCGTTCGGAGCGAAGCCGGAGGCTTCGTTCGGCGTGGTGGATCTCTCGGAAGCCTACGCGGGCCGCGCCTCAGCCGTGCGGCGCGGCTTCCGTCTCGCCGGTCGCGACGTGCTCGTGCAGGACGAGATCGAAACCACGCAGCCGACGGAAGTCTGGTGGTTCATGCACACCGGCGCGGCGGTGACGTGCGACGGCGCCACGGCCACGCTCGTGCAAAACGGCCGCCGTCTCACCGCGCGCCTGCTTGCTCCGGCGGGGGCGACCTTCGCGGTGCTGCCCGCCGCGCCGCTGCCGACCTCGCCACATCCCGCGCGCCAGCAGGAAAAACGCGGGCCGGTGAAAAAGCCGGTGAAGCTCGCCGTGCATCTCCCCGCCGCGTCCTCGCCGCGCATCGCCGTGCTGTTCTCGCCGGAGGCCGAGCCCGCCGCGCCTGCGAAGCTCGTCCCGCTCGCCGATTGGAAATGAACCCTCTTCACCGCGCCGTGAAACCGCGTTCGATCCTGCTCTCGGCATTCGCATTCACCTCGGCCGCGCTGCTGGCGGCGGAACCGGCTCCGCGTCTGCCTTTGCCCGTCTCCGCAGCCCAAGCCCATGCGCAGGATGCGCGAATGGAAACGAAGGCCGGAGGCGCGCTGCGCATCACCACAGGAATCGTGAAGCCATGGCCGGGAGTGACGATCTCGCTGCCGGACGAGGCGCGTGATTTGTCCCGCTTCCACCGCGTGGCGGTCGAGGTGCGCAATGGCGGCGACGCGTCCGTGACGGTGCATTGCCGCGTGGACAATCCTGGCGCGGACGGCACGAAGCACTGCGCCACGGGCCAGGTCACCGTGGCACCGGGCCGCACGGAAACGCTCGGCGTGGCGCTGCATCGTTATCAACCCGGGAAGCTCGACGGAAAACTCTTCGGCGTGCGCGGGTATCCAGTCGCGCCGCCCGGCGATGATCTCCTCGATCCCTCGCGGGTCACGCAACTGGTCGTGTTCGTGACCAAACCGACGGCGGAGCAGATTTTCGAAATCCGCGACCTCCGCGCCGAGGGTGCGCACATTCCGCCGACGGCGAGTGTGCGCGATGCGGACCCGTTTTTCCCCTTCATCGACACCTTCGGCCAATACCGCCACCGCGACTGGCCGGGCAAGGTGCGCTCGCTCGATGACCTGCGCCAGCACCGCGAGTCGGAGGCGCGCGAACTCGACTCGCAGCCCGGCCCGGCGGAGCGGAGCCGGACGTTTCACGATGTGCCCACAGAGATTTCAAATAGGCGAGGACATCGGCGATTCCCGCGGCCCGCAGCTCCGGTGCGACAGCTTGTTGGGCGAGGTTGCGGGTCATTGACCTTTCAAATGCCTTCCCGTTTCCAATTCGCCGACCGACCGTCAGGCGGCGTCAGTTTGTTCGCGCCGGCTTCGATGTGCGGGTCGCTTCGTCAATTCTTTGCAACACGAGCGTCGGGCTGACAGAGCGGAAACTCTCCAGTTTCAATTCCAGGCTGGATTCGAGTTCCTTGATGAACGCGGATGCAGCGCGTTGATGAATGTCGCGATCCGGCACGGAGATCAGGAACCAATAGAGGAGCGGTCTGGCGGGTTGGGGCAGACTTTCGATCTCCGCGAAGATTCCGGCGTCGGGGGCGGAGTCATAGTCGAGGATCTTGCTGGTGAGGGCTTGCACTGCTTTTGAGTTCTCGGGAGCGATTTTCAGCAGCAGGCCATTGCCGCGCACAAAGCCCGGCTGCCGCAAGGCGTTGTAAGTGTAAACCTTCGTCTGAACATCTTCACCGGTCTTGAACATGTCGAACGTGCGCAGGTAACGCCCCTCCGCGTGGTCGCCGCCGAGGAAGCTGTGAAACTGGTTGTTGTTCAGCTTTTTCGTGGACTGGAGATCGATCCATCCGGTGCCGGGGACAAACACCTGGAGCCAGACATGGGTGTCGTCGCCGCCGCCATCGACGACTCCCGGCCCGGACGGATCGGTTCTCGCCGCATAGACATCCCGCGTGGGAATGCCCGCCGAGCGCAGCAGCGCCAGCTTGAGCCTGGTGTATTCACCGCATCGCCCCTTGGCAAAGCCGAGCAAATCCACGGCGGTGTTCGGACGCTTGCAGGAGCCGTATTTCAGGTGGTCGCAGACGAAGCGATCGACGGCGATGATGTAACTGAGAATCCGTGGATGCTCCTTGAGCAGTTGATCCCGCACTTCGGTGATTGCGGGATCATGGATGAGGATATCCTTTCGATCCGCCACATATCGGGCCAGGTCGGCATCAAATTTCACGTCGCTAAGCAGCACGTTATCGCCGGGTTTGAACTGGATCGGGACGTTGCCGGATTTCGTGATGCCGAGAACTTGCCCGAGAAAGAGCGGCCGGTCTTTTTTGACCACGATCCGGTCGGGAGCAAGGTCCAGGAACCAATTTCCGTCGTCATTCTGGGAAACCTTGCTTTGCGGGGAGAGGGGGCGGATGTCGTGAATGATGTGATGTGAACGGCTGAATCCGGCCGTCTCTTTGAAGGTCAGCACGTTGCCCTGCGTCGCGCCGTCTTTTACCTCAAGACTGTAGAACCAGACGATGACTCCTTGGAGCTCCCCTTTCAAATCCGCCGCCCGGACCGATTGGAGGCAAACAACTAGAATAAGGGAGATGGCCGCTACGATGACGGATCGATGTTTCATGGTGGATGACTTTTGCGCGAGCACAGGGATACGCCGTGCCTTATTCGCCGTCAAAGGTCGCGCAAGAGGATGACGCCGGTGTGGGCGGGCAGCGCGAGCGGCGAGGTGACGGGCCGGCCCTCGGGCGTTTTCCATTTGCCCGTGAGTTCCACGCGCCCTTCGCGGCCCGTCGGATTGACGAGCGCCTGCCCGCGCTCGAACTCGCGCAGGTAAACGGCGCCCTTCTGCTGATAATCGCCGCGCGGCTGGCCGAGGGAGACATTGCAGAACGCCGGCAGGACTTCCTGCCCCGGCAGGTAACATTCCGGCTGGCCCCGCACCTTGGCGTAGAAATGCAGGTAGTGGCGCTCGCCCATGCCCAGCAGAAAGCTCGCGGCGATGTAGCGGTAGCGCGCGTCGTAGGCGGCGGCCGGCTCGGTGTCCTCGCGCTTCTTCACATTGGCCACGGCGATCGCCATCTTGCCGCGCCGGGCGCAATCCGCCAGCTCGTCCACGTCGGCCTTCCACTCGGCCTCCGGAAGGAAGCTCGGTTTCGTCGGGTCTTGCATCCAGCCGGTGAATCCCTCGTTGCACAGCCCGTCGGCGGCGGCGAGGAGATCCGCGTAGCCGGTCTGGAAATAGTTCTTCCCGGTTGATCCGTTGATGATCATCAGCTTGTCGCCGATGCGGCCTCGCACCGTGCGCAGCAGTTCGAGGTTGGCCTCCTTCCACTCCGCATCGGTGTAGGCCTTGCCAGTCTTCGGGTTCACCGCCTTGCTGGTCTTCTTGTGGTTGATGTAATGCGTCGTCGTTCCGACGATGTCCACGAACACGCCGTCATAACCGTAGCGGGCGATTTTCTCCTCGTAGGTCTTGGCCATGAACTCCTGCCATTCCTTGTTGCCCGGATCGAGATGGAGCGAGCCGTGGTATTCCCAGTCGGTCACCCATTCGCCCGCCTCGTTTTTCAGGAACCAGCCGTGATGCTCCCGCGGCTGGCGCCAGGCGCGGAGACCGGCGTTCGCGGCGTTGATGGTGCTGCCATAGATCAGCATCCGCAGCTCCGGGTTGAGCGACTTGATCCACTTCACGCGTTCGTTCTCCGCACTGATGTCCTTGCCGCCGGCTGTCGGCGAGAACAGCGTCATCACCAGGCCGTAGCGCGAGGCGATGTGCCGCCAGTCGTCATCGGGAATCGGCGTGCGGACGTTCGTGTAGAGGGGAATGCCATCGGCCGGGAGCGGCCCAGCGGCGAACAAGAGGCGGTTGGTTGTGGTGCAGACGAGAGCAACCACCACAGCGGCAGTTGCGATGGCGAGGCGGCGGCGTGAGTTCATACGTGAGTTCATGGTATGTTTCCTGTTTCGTTTCGGTTGTTGCAAGAGGTGTTGGACGTTCTGCTTCCCTCATGAGTTCATCCCGTCCGCCGCGCTCCAGGGCTCGATGAGCCGGAGATTCCTGGACGCGAGTTCCGCGTAGCAGTCCGGCAGGTCGAAGTGCTTGAGCACGCCGGGCAGCATGATGGCGTGAGGCCACTGGTAGTTTTCGGACTCCGCCACGTCGCCAAAGGAGGTCAGCGCGTGCTTGAGAGTGACTTGTCGCACAGCCGGGCTGAGCAGCGCGGCGAACGCGGCTGGCAGCGCGCCCCAGCCGTTGCCCGCCAGATGCACCTCCCGATGCCCGGCGGCGATGAGAAGTTGAATCACCCGCAGCACGTCGAACGTGCGCTGGCCCAGCAGCGGGCGGTCGAGCATCAGGCCGTGGCCGGAGTAGAAGTAGTGGCTGCCGTAGGGCCGCAGGAACTGGTCGGCGCCGCAGCTGTTCGGCTGCGAATCGCCGATCCCGCGCGTGTCGCACGCAAAGAACGCCGCCTACGGAGCGGCCGCGATCAACTCCTTGACCAGCGGCTCGTCGCGCAACTCGGCGTCGGCGGAGCGATGCGAAATGTAGAGCACGGCCGGCTGGCCGTCGGCTGGCAGCCGGGAGGTGAGCGGTTCGTGGTGCAGCCGGGTGAGCAGCGCCATGATGCGCGGCTCCGTTTCCACGGCATAGGCGCAGTAGTGCGTGGCTGGATACTTGCGTGCGCCGGCACTCCGCAGGATGCGGTAGTCGGGCGGCACGGCATCCACTTCCGGCAGCTTCAAAACCATGCGCACGGCTTGCGCGAGCGCGGCACCGCGCGGACCGGAGCGTTTCGTCGCCAGCGCCAGAGAGGTCTCCCGCGTGAAGGACATCAAGGTGCGCGATTGCAGCTCCGCGACCTGGCCGCGCGGTGCGCACCACAGGGTCTCGTCTTTCTCAGCCGCGAGTTCGGGTTCGTCCCCGGAGGCGGAAATGCCGCTGACCTTGTTGAAGAAGCGATACATGGCCTCCCGGGCCTGCCGCGGATAGCCGTGGGGATCCGGCCCGAGATAAAGCTGGATGTTGTCGGGACTGCCCAGCAGCGTGTAAAGACGCTTCAAGCGTTCGTGGGTTTCGATCGCTCCACGAGCGTCGAAGAAATCCTTCTCCTCCGCGACGAGGATGACCGGCTTGGGCGCCATGGCGGCGAAGAAATCCGTGAGATCCAGTCCCAACGCCAACGCGCGCGGCGGATATTGCTCCGTGTCGGCGGGCAGCTCGTTCTCGGCGTTGCGCCGGAAGGTGGTGACGAAGCACGCGGGCGCTGCCATGGTGAGGCGCGGCTCCAGGCCGCACATCCAGGTCGTCTGCGTGCCGCCACCTGAAGCGCCGGTCACGCCGACATGCCGGGGATCGACTTCCGGGCGCGACAGCAGGTAGTCGAGCGCGCGGATGCCATCCCAGGCGAACCAGGTGCCGAGAAACTCGCCGACCAACGCTTGATGATTGCCCATCTGGAGGTGTTCCTGCACGCCGCCGCCCAGTCGCGACTTCAGGCTCCCGTCGAGGTATTGAAACCGCTCACCCTGGCCGACGGGATCGATGATGAAGACCACATAACCCTGCCGCGCCAGGCCCTGCGCGGAACTGGCCTCCCCGGCCTTGCCATTCCGCGAATGCCCGCACAGGCAGATCACGCCGGGCGCCGGTGATTTCAAGTTGCTGGGCAAATACAGATTGCCCGTGACCAGGTAGCCGGGGCGGCTCTCGAAGATGATCTTCTCGATGCGGTAACCGTCGCGCTCGACCACGCCGGTCTGCTTCGCGTTCAGCGGCGTTTTCTCCGGCAGCGGACCGAAGCACTGCCCGATGCGCTCCCGCGCTGATTTCACATAGGCTTCCACGTCGTCCCTGGTCTTCAGCGCCACGCGCCGCGCACCGCCACGCGCCTCCGCCTGCCGCACCTGGTCCACCAGCCAGTCCTGCATCATGTGCGGGAAACGGTTCAGCGGCGGCACGGCCGGAGCGCCCCCGCCGGCCGGCGCGCTTTGCGCGGCGGCGCGAGTGCCCGCGCCAACGAACAGGCCCGCGACGCCCTGCAAGCCCATCAGGCCGAGGCCGGCGGTCTGCAAAAAGCCGCGACGATTGGAAAGAGAGAGTGATGGCATGGTTGGAGGGGTCATGTGAGTGTTGCAGAGTTCATGTAACGATCACTCGTTCTTGATGTCGATTGAATCCGGCTGAGCCTAACCAGCCCGAATCACCCCCGCAAAAAGCCGCTGCCGAAATAAATCTTAGCACAGGCAGGAAAGCTATGCTCATGAGCGTTGAAAATGCGTCATGAATCTCGCCTCCGTCATCCCCCGGCGGTTAGAAACAGGCCCGAAATCGCCATTCAGGGCCTCCATTCGTCATTCGACATTCCCAGTTCGTCATTCCACCGCCCTTCTCCCCCCCCAGACCCCCTCACACCCCGTCCCCGCTCCACGACCAACGCCAACTCGACCCGCCCACCTCAAACGACGGCAGATGGCCAGCCGTTCCATTGCGAAAGAGATTGGCACGCGCTGCTGGTTGCGGTAATCCGATGCGCGCATGGAGAAACATTATGAAGAAGCTCCTCGCTCTCGCATTCGTCGTCGCCTCCCTCGCCGTATGGGCTGACGCGCCGACCGCCGCCGACTTGTGGCGCCAGCTATCGCCGGGCGAAAAGGTCGCGCAGGTGCGCGGCATCATTGAAGGCTCGCAGGTGTCGGTGGACAGCTTCGAGCGTTACCTGAAACCGACGATGATGGGGCTGGCGGCCGACCCGGCGTGGATGAGCGATCCCGTCCAACGCGGGGCTTACGGCGCGCGGGCGAGTTGGGGACGACAGGAGGGATTGAAGAAAGGGCTTCAGCGCAGCCGGTTCGGCGGCAAGCCGGAGGCGGTCGCGGCGCTGCTGGATAAGTTCTACGCCGAGCCGCGCAACGCGCGCATCACGCCCGCCAACGCCGTATGGCTGGTCAACACCGGCGCGTTCAAGGACGACGAGAGGAAGTGGGCGCACGACAAGGTGCAGGCCCATCGCGCTGCGGCGAACGTGAAGTGGCTCACCGAGACGAAGCAGCGCGACAAGGTGCGGCCGACGCTGGCGTGGGACCGCGTGGTGGGCACGGGGCCGTTCGGCACGGCGAAGCGCGCGGATGGCGCGACGGAGGCTTACTACAGCCTCGATCCGTATTACGCGGCGGCGATGTTCCGCGTGGAGGACGAGGTCAAGAGCGAGCGGCTGCAGCTGGCGTGGCACATCGCGAAATGGCACGACCTCAACTACCGGCCGATGACCGACGTTTACCGGCGGACGTTCCGGCGGATGTTTGCGAACCAGGACAAGGCGACCGGTTTGATTGCCACGAAGCTCCACAAGCTCACGGAGCGCGAGTTGGGCGAGAAGAAGCCGAAGCGCGCGAACGACCTTACCGACGCAACATGGGGCGCAGAGTTCGCGCTTGCGCTGCGGGACGATCCGGAGACCGTGAAGACCTGTCTCGCTTATCTCGATGCGGTGTGGCGGTCGCATTGGGTGGTGGGCAAGGGGTTCTACGGCATCGTGGACCTCGACACGGGCGCGCGGCTCGTGCCGGGCGTGAAGATCAATTTCTACGGCTACTTCGGCACGGCGCTGGCCGAGGTTTACGAGCTGACGAAGGACGCGAAGTGGCGCGACCGCGTGCAGGAGATCAACCAACTGGTCTGGAGCCGCCGCCGCAACCCGGCGCGCGCCTACGTGCCGTTGTTCCTCGACGCGGAGAACCCGGATTTTTCCTACAACGTCGAGGCGCAAGTCAGCGCGAAGGAGGCCGGCTGGAGCGATGACAGCGACTCCATCTATTATATCCGCGACGTGTTCGCGCAGTGGAAGCTGACCGGGCTGCCGTTGCTGAAGGAGATGGTGTCGCGGCACGGGCGGGATTATATCGAGGCGGCGTGGCTTGGCGACGCGATCGGGCATTTCACGCGGCACTGGTGGGTGGACGTGCAACCGCTCTCGCAGCGGATGTATGGGGACGGGCGGTTCAACAGCAATTACCAGATGGCCCACGCCGCCGCGCTCGCCGCGACACCGCAGGAGAAACGGTTCTTCCTCGACTATCTCGACAAACAACTCGCGACGTTCCAGAAGCTCGACGGCGTGGCGGGGCTGTTTGGCCAGCAGTTCCTCGACGGCGGCAAGGTCGTGCCCGAATACGGCTACGGGATGGATGATTGGGGCCTCAGCCAGTCGCAGGAGCAATACTGCGCCATCCATCTCGACGCCTACGAAGCCAGCGGCGAGCGAAAATACCTCGACGCGGCGAAAGCACAGATGGACCGGATGCTCACGGTCGGCCCTCAGTATTGGAACCCGCGCAACGCCGGCTTCCCCGCCGTCGCGGTGCGACTCGCAAAGGCGCTGGGCCGTCCCGCGCGCGTCGAGATCGCGCTGGGCGCGAAGGATGGCGAGTTGCGCCTGTTGCGGGGCGGAACCGAAGTCTTCAAAGCGAAAGTGCCGGCCGAGCGCACCGTGATCTTCCTGCCGCCGGGAGAGTATGCGGCGGAGATCACCGCCGCCGGCGCGACGCGGCGCAAGGCCGTGCGCGCGGCGAAGCCGGGCAACTGAGGGCAAGCCGATGACACCCGAAGAAGCGCACAAGCACTACGAGAAACAGTTCCGGCAGATGGAGGCATATTTCCAGCGCTTCATCGAGCAGCGCGCGTCGGCGGCACGGGCGGCGGTGGCGGCGCGACTATGCGAGCGTGGACGCCTACCGGCGAAGCGTCGCGCCGATGCGCGAGCGCACCACTCAAATTAGGGTCAGGAGAAAATGGCACTCAGTTAAGCTGCGGCGCGAGTGCCCGCGCCAACGAACAGGCCCGCGACGCCCGGCAAGCCCATCAGGCCGAGGCCGGCGGTCTGCAAAAAGCCGCGACGATTGGAGAGGGAGAGTGATGGCATGGCTGGAGGGGTCATGTGAGTGTTGCCGACGTTGTGTGAAGATCACGGCGCGCGAAACCACGCCGGCTTCCGATTCTTTGCAAACCATTCGCGCAGCAGATTCTCGCGGTCGGTGGGCTGCTTCGAAGGAGAGTGGTTCTCCAGGTCTGGGCCGTGTTCGACGCTCCAGCCGTCCCAACCCTCGCGGAAGCAGTGATAGGTCCAGTCCCAGCCGTGCTCCTCGAAGATGTCAGTCAGGTCCTTCAAATAGCGGTAAGCGCTGTTGTCGGGTGCCCAGCGGATCGCGCTGAATTCGCCGATGTAGATGTGGACATGATGGGTCTTCTGGAAGTCGATCACGGGCTTGAGTGCTTTCTCCAGCCGGGCCTTGTCCCACATCTGGCCGTCGATCTCGCCGGGATAGTGGTATTTCTTCATCCAGGGGACGCGGTCCTGGAGTTCGTGAACGCCCTGGTGGGTGAAGGCGCTGGGCACATACATATGGACGCTATAGACGATGTCGGGCAGATCGAGCGGCTGGAATCCGGCGAGTCCCTGGGGACTGTAGCCGTTGGGCGGCTCGAAGAGGATGGCCGGGTCGGGGTCGATGGCGCGGATCGCCCGGATGGCGCGCGTCGCCAGGTCGTCCCAGTCGTCGAGTCCCTCGCCGTCCTTTCGCAGGGGTGTTGCGAGCGTGATGGCCGTTCCCTCGAATACGCGCTCCGGGGCGATATCGGGGAGGAACTGCGGCTCGTTCCCCAGGTCGTAGCCCCAGACGGAGCGGGCATCCTTGTAGCGCCGCGCGATACGCTCCCATGTCTCGACGAATTTTTTCTGGCAGTCGGGGTTGGTGAACAGTCCGCCGCTGGTCCCGATATAGCCGGCGGGCGTGCGGGCGCCGCCGGGCGGCGAATGCAGGTCGATGACCGCCATCAGCCCGTGTGATTCGCAGTGACGGAGGGTCGCGTCCAGCCGCGCGAGCTCGGCGTCCAGCCAGCGATCATAGGCGGCCAGGTCGAGCGGGTCGCCCTTGGCTTGCGCTCCTCTTCGGACCAACTGCAGCCGCACGACGTTGGCGTTCCAATCGCGACCCAGATCACGAAGGGACTCCTCGGCGATGCCGGGCGAGAGCTGCATCCCACGCAGGCGGGGCAGGTCATGGCCCTTGTAGGCCGGTCCCGCATGTGGCTGGGAAACGCGAGGTGGCTTGCGCACCAGGATGCGGACATTGTCGAACCAGGCCTTGCCGCTGACGCCTTGCAGGCCGACCAGGAGCGAAAAGGCGGTTGCGTCCCGGGGAACCCGCGCGTGGAAGACGACGGGTTTCCAGTCGAACGTCGCCATGCCCAGATTGGCTGCCACGTAGATCTTCTCACCGTCGCGGACGGTCGCGGTCATGAACTTGAGCCCGTGATACCGCGCCGGCGTCTCGACCACGTTCTCGGCCTTGATCATGGCCGCCAGATACACGTCGTGGCCGCGCATCGGTTCGACGGGCAGGACGAGTTCAGCCAGGGTGGTGTCGCTGTTCTCGTTGTCGCCGCGCGTGAAGGCGAGCGCACGGGCGCTCTGGAAACCGCCGTCGAGCCTCGTCGATCTGGTCCAGGCCCGCGTCGCGTCGGCGGCCTCGAAGTCGGTCTCGAAAAAGACATGGCCGCGCGGCAGCGAGGACGCCTCCTGGGACCAGCCGGGGCAGGCAAACGCGCCGTTGAAAAGAGTAATCGCCAACGGCAGCCACAAAGCAGAACGCATTGAGTTCATTCGTATGTTCATGTTGGGTTTGTTTATCTTGTCGGGATTGCGGGAAAGGCGCGCCTGGTTCATTCACTCACCCACGCGGAAAGCTGGTAGGGTTCCAATGTTGCCTCGCGGCCCTTGCCCGTGGAAGCCAGCGCCGGCGAGGGACCGAGGGGCCGCAGGCTTCCGGGCGCGAGGGCGGGATCGAGCGCCACGCGCGCCACGGCGGGCGAGCGATTCACCAGATACAAATAGCGTTTCCCGTCGATGGCGAGTGCCCGGCCGACGACCTGCTCACCGAGGCCGGGAATGGTTTGCCACTTCCCTTGCGGCAGGAGTCGAAACACGCTCGCAAAGCGCTCGATCTGCGTTTCGTGGCCGACGGTGCCGACGGTCCAGCCGCCGATCGTGATCAGGGAAGGATCGAAGACGGCCATTGCATGCGCGTAATACTCCATGAAATGGCCGGCCCCGGGCACGACCGCTGACGCCAGAAAGTGCGGTTCCTTATACCACGATGACTTCAGCGGATTGCCGTCGATTTCTTTTCTCCTGAAGCCGTTCTCGAAGTAGCGGTTGTGGAAATAGACGCCGAACCGGTCGGTGGTCTGATAGTCCTTGAGTTGGTCCTCGCGGAAATCCGCCTCGCGAATGGGGAGCAATTTCTTTTCCTCCTTTAGCCCGGCCAATGCCAGACGCCACGGGTAGTCGGTGGCGCTCATGAACTTTTGGATGACCACGCCCGGTATCCGCCCAAGCAGCGCCGGATCGACGCCCTCTTCCCGCGTCTGAACCACCAACCGCTCGCCTTGCTCCCAGCGT
Organism: Verrucomicrobiaceae bacterium; assembly: GCA_016795375.1. Lineage (GTDB taxonomy): Bacteria > Verrucomicrobiota > Verrucomicrobiia > Verrucomicrobiales > Verrucomicrobiaceae > Prosthecobacter. Next base: position 5,642 of record JAEUHJ010000181.1, on the reverse strand, counting down.
TTCCGGACATCGGGTATCGCCACCGACGGCACCCACATCGACAACACCAGTTGGAGGTCGGGCCTGCGGCTCCTCAGCACGCGGGCCGCCTCGCCATAGTAGTCCGCGATCTTCTCGCAGCGCCATTGCAGCCAGCGTTCCTTGGCGTTGGCCATCAGCCAATCGTAGCGCTGGCGAAACCGCTCCGGGTCGTTCGCAGCCACGGGCAGCTTTGTCCCCGTGTCCTTTTCGAATTCCGAGATCGTCCAATCGTCGTAACTGACCTCCAAACCGCCAAGCTGAAGGAGCTGGGGCTTCGTCAGGTGGAAGACGATTCCGCCAAAGGCGGGCGATCCCGCATGGCGGGCCGCCAGTTCATCCACCAGGGCGAGCACCTGTCCCTTGACCCGCGGATGGATCGCATTGAACGCCGGCGGCCGATGATGCCAGGTCTCGCGCGCCACCTGATTGTCCTTGGTGACTGCGTTGAAGGTTGGTGCTCCCGCCTTGATCTTCTCGATGTCGGTGTTAGCCGCTGCGAGCAATGACGGCAGGTCGTGGACATTCAAAGCCGCGTAGAACTTGAGGCCCCGCTCCTCGAAACGCTTCAGGAGGATGTCCAGCCACGCGGTGGGCGGCAAACGAGATCCGCCGTCAGCACCCTTGCCCGTGCCCCTGGGTTCGATCAGGGAACTATAGATGGGCCCATTATACCAAACCGCCGGATGGACCAGCACATTCTGTCCGCTGTAGTCCAGGTAATCGCAGAGATTGCCCGCGACGCGATCAAACGCCTCGCAGCTCCTCCCATCACCCCCGAAGCACGCGGCCAGCGGATAGGCGTCTTCCCAATAAAGACCGATCTGGCGTAAACCCGGCCCGGAACTCGCCGGGCTGGAGGGGAGGCCCCCTTCGATCTCCAAAACCTCGACGCTGACCGCCGCCGCGGGAGCGTCCTGCGCCCAGGTGCAGAAGCGAATCCACTGATCCGTATTCCGCGCCCACAGCAGACAGTCCAGCGTCTGGAAGCGCGGGGAGAGCGGATAGGAAAGGCCCGTGAAATAGCCGGTCTGGGCGTTATAGACATCGTTTGCCGCCGGAGAGCACGCCGCGATCTCGCAGACGCGCGGCTTGTCGTCGGGATACTTGATCCGCAAGAGGTGCAGGCCCGGCTTCTTGAGCGTCGTGCGCACGACGAAGCGTGAAAACACTCCCGGCCCGGCTTCACGATAGCGACCGAGGGGCGAATCGACGATTCGGCTCGCGCCATCGTCGCAGAACATGTCCGGCCCCAGTTCCCGTGTCAGGTCCACCGACACCACTTTGTTGAGTTTGAGGTCTCCCACAGCCGGTTTCGCCCGCGGGGCAAGCACATAGACCGTCGTCCGAAACAACTCGTGGCCGCCAGCGCGGACGATCAAGGTCTGCCGCCCAGCTTCCTTCGGCTGGAATGCGAGCGAGACTTGTGCTTTGCCGCGCGAAGGGATCGACAGGGTCCGTCTTTCGCCAGACAGAATGGCCCCGCTCGCGGAGGCCACCGAGAAAGAAACGTCGCCACGGAACGGACTTCCGGCGCTGTTGAAAACGGCGATCTCCACCGGTTCAGGCTTGCCCAGCATGGCCACGCATTTCACTGGGTGGAAACGGAGAGCGTGTTCGGGCCGGAGCAGGCTTGTGACGCGCCCTTGATCCTCGCGCATCGCCTGCTGCACCTCGCTCTCGGAAACAGCTCGGTTCCAAACCTTCAATTCGTCCACCAGCCCGGTAAAGCCCTTCCCAATGGCTATCCGACCGCCTCGTGAGATGGTGCCCGTTACCAGCTCGCTGGCATCCAATTTTCCATCGAGGTAGATTCGCCGCTCTTTTCCGTCGTAAACGCCGGCGACGTGGTGCCACCTTCCCTGCTCCAGCGAGGTCTTGCTCAAGAGCGCGTTGCCGGCCCATTTGCCATCCAGGTCCATCATGAACTGGACGCGGTTGCTCCCTTTCACGAGCGCGAGGCGATAGGCACGTTCGTAATTCCAGATCAGCCCATCACCCTGAGTCCCCTCCAACTTCACCCACGCCGCAACGCTGACCGCCCTGTCGCAATCGAGGGCCTCCATGTAGCCCACCGCCATGCCCGGGCCGTTGGACTCGAATCGCGCCGCCTTGCCGGACTTCCCCTCGGCCCAAGCCGCACTCCCCATCACCGCACTGCCGATGCCGCGGCTCGAAAACAAATCCCCGTTCGCTCCCATGACGTTCGCAGCCACATCGCCCCGGCCTTCGTCAAAGGACCAGTAGCCGACCAGACCCGTGACTGTTGATGAGGCAGGGGATTCGTCCGTTCCCGCGGCACGCCCGCCGGCCTGGGCGGCAGCACCGCACTGCGAGACAGTGAGGATGACCGCGGCAAGACAGAGCGTTCTCATGGGATTCTCCTGCTACGTCTCCAACAGCCGGAGGTTTCGATGCGCGTCTCCGCGCTTCTTATCGCGCGGTGTTTCCGCGCCACCGTCCGGCAGGTCGAAATGCTCCAAGCGCATGATTGAAGCTGCACGGTCTGAATCTGCGATCTCATAAACCCAGGCGGAACGGAATCATCTGCGAACGAACAAAGCCCGCCCGCCCGTAAAAACGCATGGCCGAACGGTTCGTGGCGTCCGTCAGCAACGTGATGCGAGTGCAACCAGCCGCCCGCGCCTCGCTGATGGCCTTGTGCAGCAGCCGTTCGCCGATGCCGCGCCCGCGCCGGCTTGGATGCACGACCATATCTTCAAGCCATGCCGCCCGGCCGCCCTCGGCGGTGCTCACGGTGAACAGGATGCTCACCATGCCCACGATGGCATCGCCGTCAGTCGCACAGTAAATGCGCCCAACCTCCGGCTGTTCGACAATGAGATGAAGCCCGCGCGCCTGAAGCTGGGCATCGGGTGTGAAGTCGGCTTCTTGTGCGAACAAGACGGAGAGCAACTCGCAAAGCTGGGCGACATCGGCTGCGATAGCCTGCCTCAGGCAAATCTTGTCGGCCGGAGATTGCATGGTGCGGATAACCTGTTCCTTGCTGATTTGCATCTTCACGTCTTGCGCTATTTCGCCGGGAACCGATGCGCGTGGAACTGGAACGCCTTCAGCCCCTGCGCCTCAAAGACCAGCGGCGGCCGGTGCCCCACGCCTTCGATTTCTTCATACTTGAAATTGATCTTCAAATCCGCGAGCGCAGCCTTCATCTTTCGATTCACCTCCAGATGGGGGTCCTTCGTCCCCACGACGATTCGCAGCGGGATTTTCCCGCCGTCGGCGCGCGCCATCGCCAGGGCCGATTGATCGTCAAAGCGCTTCACGTCATCTCCGAACATTTTCCTGAACACCGCCGGGTGCCGGGCCTTCTCGGTCTCCCCCGGGTAATACCCGCCGCTGAGTGAAACGGCCGAACTGAACAGTTCCGGGTATTTGCACGCGAACTTGACCGCGCCGGCCCCGCCCATGGAGAAGCCCATCACCGCCCGGCCCCCGCGTGAGGCGATCGTCCGCACCGTGCGATCCATGTGCGGGATCAATTCCTTGATGAACACCGTCTCGCCCATCACCTCGCCGTCGGGCGAGTCGGCATAGAAGCTGGTTCGACCGCACATCGTGTAAACCAGGATCATGGGCGGCACTTCGCCCGCACGGATGGCCCGGTCGAGAATGCCGAAAAGCTGCGGATGCGTGCTCTCGCAATCCGTCATGCCGTGCAGGTAATAGACCACGGGAAAGCGTTGCTCCGAGCCGGCGTATCCCGGCGGCAGGTAGATGTTGAAGCCCACGCCGCGCTGCATCGAAGCACTGTGGAACGAACGGTGCTCAACCCCCGGAATCGGCTCCTTGGGCGGGTTCACCCACGTCTCCCCCCACGGCGGGGCATCCAGCGGCCTGACGCGGAGATTCTTAAAATAGACTGTGCTCTTTGGATCATGCGCCTGAAGCGCGAAAGTGCCGCTGGACAGCCTCCGCTCGGAATACCACGGCGGATGACGGACCACGAAGCCGTCCGGCTCCGTCCAGTCCGCCGCGGTCTTGTCGTTCACTTGAATCACCACCCGCTTTCCACGCACGGTGACGCGCAGGCGGAACCACTCATTGTCCGATGCCAGCGATTCGGCGGTGTTGGCCACCTTGTAGAGGCTGCCCGTCTTGATCGGCTCGTTCCCTTTGCTGTTGATCTGAACCTCGAACCCCTTTTGCGGCCAATCATTCTCGATGTATCTCGTGTGGAAGTAGAAGCCGCTGTTGGAGTCGGTTTCCGTCATCACATCGGCCTGGAACTCGAAATCCGTGAACGCGGCGCGCCCGTCCGACCCGACGTAGAAGAGGTGGCACTTGGGATGTGGCGCCTGCCCCTGAATCGGCGCGCCGACTGCGTGGGCCACGATCATCCCATCGCGGATCGTGAACGACGCGGGGTCCTCGCTCGCCTTCCAGCCATCAAGCGTCCGTCCGTCAAAGAGCAATCGCCAGCCGGCCTCTTTCTCGGCAGCGGTCAGCGTGTTCGGTGGCGGCGATGGATCGGCGGCGTTGAGCGGCGCGTGCCCGGCCAGCAGCACAGCAGCCAGTGTGAGCCAGAGCAGAAGCGCGCCTCCGAACGCGGGTCTCCAGAGGACGAAAGTTTCCGTTTTCATAGGTGGGGGGCGCCGGGCTGGTTGCTTGGGCGTTATTTTTGCGAGGCGATACACCAGATACGCTCTCCCGCTCCCCGGCTGTCACGGGTCGCGCAAGAGGAGGACGCCGGTGTGAGCGGGCAGCACCAGTGGCGAGGTGACGGGCTGGCCTTCGGGCGTTTTCCATTTGCCTTGGAGCTCCATGCGCCTCTCGCGCCCCGACGGGTTCACCAGCGCCTTGCCGCGCTCGAAATCCCTCTGATAGACACCGTCGGCTTGCTGATACGCGCCGCGCGGCCGGCCGAAGGAGACGTTGCAGAATGCCGGCAGGACTTCCTGCCCCGGCAGGTAACATTCCGGCTGGCCCCGCACCTTGGCGTAGAAATGCAGGTAGTGGCGCTCGCCCATGCCCAGCAGGAAGCTCGCGGTGATGTAGCGGTAGCGCGCGTCGTAGGCGGCGACCGGCTCGGACTCCTCGCGCTTCTTCACATTGGCCACGGCGATCGCCATCTTGCCGCGCCGGGCGCAATCCGCCAGCGCGTCCACGTCGGCCTTCCACTCGGCCTCCGGAAGGAAGCCCGGTTTCGTCGGGTCTTGCATCCAGCCGGTGAACCCCTCGTTGCACAGCCCGTCGGCGACAGTGAGCAAATCCGCGTAGCCGGTCTGGAAATAGTTCTTCCCGGTTGATCCGTTGATGATCATCAGCTTGTCGCCGATACGGCCGCGCACCGTTTGCAGCAGTTCCAGATTGGCCTGCTTCCATTCCGCATCGGTGTAGGCCTTGCCAGTCTTCGGGTTCACCGCCTTGCTGGTCTTCTTGTGGTTGATGTAATGCGTCGTCGTTCCGACGATGTCCACGAACACGCCGTCATAACCGTAGCGGGCGATCTTCTCCTCGTAGATCCTGGCCATGAACTCCTGCCATTCCTTGTTGCCCGGATCGAGATGGAGCGAGCCGTGGTATTCCCAGTCGGTCACCCATTCGCCCGCCTCGTTTTTCAGGAACCAGCCGTGATGCTCCCGCGGCTGGCGCCAGGCGCG
>JAEUHJ010000089.1 GCA_016795375.1 Verrucomicrobiaceae bacterium | reverse complement strand
GCGGACAGCAAGCTGGGCACGGTCACTGGAGGCGGCCATGATCACACGAGCTTGAGCCGCTTCCGCATCAGCCACTCGATGGTGAGCAGGATGATGGCGGCGCCGAACCACCACCAGCTCGACCACAGAATCGTCTCCTTGGTGATGACCTGCTTGCGATCCAGGCTTTGCAGAAGGTTGGGCAGGTCGGTGGCGGCTTGTTCCTCGCGCAGGAAACGCCCGCCGCTGTTTTGCGCCATCGTTTCGAGCAGCGTGCGGTTCATGGTGAGCGTGGCCCACTCGGGATTGCCGGTGTCGGATACGTGAAGTGAGAGACGGGCGTCGCTGCGCGGCGCGCTGGGGCCTTCGGCGACGGCGATCTCATACGCACCGGCCTTCAACGGCGGTGTGAGGGCGCGGTAAATACCGGGATGCGTGGGATCAGGCTCAAGCTGGAGCGTGGCGACGTCATTGCCGTCGTGCATCAGGTAGGCCCGCGGCTGCGCGTCGGTGACGATGTCGCCTTTGTCATTGCGCACGCGCACACGGATTTCAGACGTTTCGCCGGGCGAGTAACGCAGGCGGTCGGTGCCGACAGCGATCTTCTTTTGATCGATTTGGAACGGCGGCGCGGCGATCCACGCGCCGAGCTGCATCCACAGGCGCTGGTGATACAGATCGGCCACCTGGAAGCGCCAGCGCCAGAGTTCGTCGGTGCCGATGTACAGCACCGCGCCCGCGCCGACCTGGCGGAAGACCACGGCGGGCTGTTGCGCCTTCACCAGCGTGATCGCGGCGGGCAGCGGCTCGACATTGGAGTGCCAGTGCACTTTTTGCAGCGTGGGCCAGAGCGTGGCGTTCGCGCTGGGACTGTCGCTGAGGCGCAGCGCGTCGAAACGCTGGCCGTCGGTGGTGAGTTCGAGCGCCGTGGGCTTCGGTTTGTCGGTGGCGTTGCCAAATTTCACCGGGATGAGCGGCGCGGTCTTCCCGCTCGCCCAGTCACGCAGCTTGCCGCGCTGGCCGTCGATCATGATGAGGCCGCCGCCGCGTTTTTCGATGAATTCGACGATCCAGTCGATGTGCTCGCCTCGGAACCGGCTCAAGGCCGCGTCGCCGAGGATGATGAGGTCGTAGCTGAGCAGCTCGTCGCGTGTTTTCGGGAAATCCTGCTGGAGCGAGCTTTTCGACGCGTCGTCGGTCATGTCGTCAAAGAGCAGCGTGGCCTGCCAGCGCTCGTCGCGGTCGTAATGATTGTGAATGTAGCGCGTCTCCCAGCGCGGACGGCCATCGACGATGAGCACCTTGCGCTTTTTCTCCAGCAGATGAATGGCGAGCTCTCGCGCGTTGTTCGCGCGCGTTTTTTCCAGCGAGGCGCGGTCGCCGCTGGCGGCCACCTGGATGTTCACGCTGCGCAGCGTCTTGTCACGCTGGCCCGGCGCGGGCGGCGGCAGCTCGGCGACGGGGAAGATGAAGTCGAAGGCCTTCTCGCCCTTGCCATCGGTGGTGAAGTCGCGTTTCCACAGCACCTTGCCCTGGCTTTCGATGCGCACCGTGGCGGGAACACCCGCGGGCATGCTGTCATTGATCGTGAGACGGCCCTGGAAGTTCTCCTTGCTGAACACGGACTCGGGCGCGTTCACATCCAGCAGCGACAAATCCGGCGGCGGCATCTCCGTGCCAAATCCGACGGTGAAAACGGACGTGCCGGTGCCTTTGAGCGCCGTGCTGAACTCCTCCGGCGAGCCGCTGGCATTGTGCTGGCCGTCGCTGAGCACGACGAGCGCGGTTCCTACCGTCACCGGGCCGAGCGCGGCGCGCAGTGTTTGATCGAGATTCGTGATCGGTGTCGTCGCAGGCAGATCAAAGGCCGATGGAAGCTCGCCGGAGGTGTCCTTGCCGCCCTGGCGGTGCCACCAGAGCCGCTGTGTGTTGTTGCCGCGCAGTGCGACGAGTTCCACATCCTGCGTCTCGGCGAGTTTTTTGAGCAGCGGCGTGTTTCCTTTGAAAAGCAGTTCCTCGGCGCGCTGGAAGCGTGTTTTGGCGCTCTTGTCGCCATTTTCATCGCTGAGCTGCATCGACGCGGAGCTGTCCACCGCGATCACCACGCAGCCCAACTGCCGCAACGTCGTCACATGCCGCAACACCGGCCCCGCGAGCGCGATGACGAGCAAAAACACCGCCAGCGCACGCAGCACGGCGGGAACGTTGGCGAAGCGGCTGCCGACAAACTTCAGTTCCCGTCGATATAGGAACCACATCAGCACCGAAAGTCCCAACGCAATCAGCACCACCGGCAGCGGCGGATAGCCGCCGGTGAAGCGCAGAGTGGTCTCGGTTTGGGGGGACATGAGTGAAGTTGGGCGCGCCGCGTTATCCGAGGATGCGGTGAGTGGCGAAAGCGTTTGAGAAATGACCAATGACCAAATCCGAATGACCAAGGAATGACCAAGCCCGAACTCCCAACTGGAGGCGTTCCTGGCTTTGGGTTGGGATTTGGGCGATTGGGATTTCCTTGGTCATTGGTCGATGGGATTTGGTCATTCGAGACCCTCTATCCGCGTGAAATGCGCTGCTGGAGCAGCACCTCGAAGAACAGCAGCGCGAGCAGGGCGATGAGGAGGGGCTGCCAGAGTTCGCTGCCGTGGCGGCGGGTGCGGTCGAGGGACTGGTAGGCTTGCAGGGAGTCGGCGAAGGAGGCTTCGTGGCGGTCGGCGATTTTTTTGATCTGATCGGCGGGAAGCGGCTTCAAGTTGGACTCGGTGTTGTCGGTGTTGAAGGCGAGGAGCGTGGTTTTTTCCACGCCGGCGCGTTGCAGCGTGAAAATGCCGGGCTGGGCGACGGGCGGGCTTTGGACGAAGACTTTGTCGCCTTCCTGCTGGCTCTTGAACGTCTGTGTCTGGCCGGTGGGATCGCGCAGGGTGAATTCCGCGCCGAGATCGGCTTTTTCGAGGCCCAGGCGCAGCGTGGAGCCGACGAGCTGCCATGCGGGCGCGCTGCCCTCCGTGGCGAGGTAGGTCGTGAGGCGCTGCATGAGCGGCACGAAGAAGGGCTGCAGCGGCAGATTGGTCCATTCCGCGTTCGCGGTGGTGGCGCAGGCGATGACGCGGCCGCGGCCGTGTTTTTTCTCGATGAGCAGCGGGGCGTTGCGGTCGAGGCTGAGGATGCGCTGGGTGTTTTCGTTCGGCGGCGGCGCGAATTCGAACCAGTGGCGGAATTCGGCGTCCTGGAGGCGGCCGCCACGGGCGTCGTTGAAGTAGAGCAGCGACGGATGCGTGAGGCGCTGCATGAGCACGCGGGCGGGAGAGCCGGCCAGCTCGGCGCGGGCCTGGCCTTTGATCGCGGCGGGCAGGAGGCCCTCGCCTTTGCGGAAGAGCTCGCGGTTGTAGTGCTCGATGTCGATGTCCGGCCCGGCGAAGACGAGCAGGCCGCCGCCTTCCTTGACGAACTTGTCGATGTCCGACTGCGCGCGGCCCTGCACGCGCTCGACATTGGCGAGGATGACGACCTCGGCCTGTTTGAAGTCGTCATCACGCAGCTTGCGATGATCGACCTTCTTGGTGCGGATGAGATCCTTGAGAGAGTTCGCGGCGGCGGTGTGCGGCGTGAGGGCGAGTTCGAGGAAATCGGCCGCGCCTTCGAGCGGCGCGGTGCCGGGCTTGCCGTCGATGAGCAGCACGTTGAGCTGGTTGCGCACCTGCACGACGCTGTGGAAGGCGTTGTCGTCGCTGAAGCTGTCGCCCTCGAGGCGCACGGAGAGCGAGTGATCGCCCACTTTGTCAAAAGCATGCGTGAAGCCCAGCACGGCCTCGCCTTCCGGCGCGAGGGAGACGCGCGCGGTGCGCAGGCGCGCGCCATCGGCCTCCAGATGCACGGGAATGTCCTGCCAGGGGCGCTTGCCGTGGTTTTTGATGCGCACGCGCACACCGACGGGCTGCGTCTCCGCCGCGACGAGCGCGGAGAGGTCGGCGGAGGCGATGCTGAGGTTTTCGGCGAGATCGCTGCCGATGCGGTAAAACGTGACCTGCGGCCTCGGCTCCTGTTTGGAGAGGTTTTCGAGCGCGGGAAGCGCCGCGCCGTCGGCGATGGCCTTCCAGTCGGCTTCCTGGAAGTCGGAGATGACGACGACTTCGCGCGCGGCGTTCGGCGCGTCCTTCAAGGCGCTCGTGGCGGCCTGAAACACGTCATTGGCCGAAACGGGGCCGGACATCGACGGCACATCGGCGAGCTTTTTCGGCACGAGATCGAGCGCGGTGGTCGGCTGGTCGAGCAGTTTGCGCGGCGAGCCGCCGCTGAGCACGACCTGCGCCGCGGAGCCGCCGGGAAGGCTCTCCGTGATCTGCTGGAGATCCTGGCGCGCCGTGTCGGCCACGCTGGCGCCGGGCGTGGCGGATTTTTCCGCCGGGGCGCGCATGGAGAACGAATCGTCGAGCATCACAATGAGCGACGAACTGCCCAGCCCGAACGAACGCAGCGCCGTGAGGGCCGGGCGCGCGAGGCAGAGCGCGAGGACGATGGGAATGGCGACGCGCGTGATGAGCAGCAGGAGCTGCTCGATCTTCATCTTGCGCTTCCGCTGCCGGATCACCTCATGCAGCAGGTGCATGGCACCCCAGCGCACCGTGATCACCTTCCGCTTGTTCAGCAGATGGATGATCAGCGGGATGAGGAAGGCCGCCGCGCCCGCGAGGAGGGCGATGTTGAGGAAAGTCATTGCGGGCGGGAATGACGAATGTGTAAATCCGAATGACGAAATAATGACGAAGCACGAATGCCGAAGCGCGACGCGGCTTCGCGGCGGTGTTCGTCATTTGGCATTGGGGCTTCTTTCGTCATTCGGATTTCGTGATTCGTCATTTTGGGTTCAGCGCATGCGGAGCGCCAGATAGTTGCGAAGCGCCATTGAGTGCGATTCGTCGGTGGGGAGGGACAGGTAGTCGATCTGGTGCTTGCGGAAGCCTTCCTTGATGTCGGTGGCGAATTGTTTCTGCACTTCGAGGTAGCGCTGGCGGATGGTGGCGGGGTCGAGGAGGAGGAAGTCGTCGTCGTTTTCGAGATTCTCGAAGCGCGCCCAGTTGCCGAAGGGGAAATCGAGCTCGTCGCGGTCCCAGAGCTGGAGGGCGATGACTTCGTGGCCTTTTTTGCGCAGGATGCCGATGGCTTTCAAGATGGCCGCCGCGTCATCGAAGAAGTCGCTGATGAGGATGACGAGGCCGCGGCGTTTGAGGCGCTGGGCGAGCGATTCGATGACCGGAGCGAGGCTGGTGTCCTTCCCCGGCTCGGTTTTCATCATCGCCTCCAGCAGCAGGTGCAGATGCGTGATCTTGGTGCGGCAGGGGATGTTTTCGCGCAGCTTCGAGTCGAAGGTGACGAGTCCGACGGCGTCCTGCTGGCTCATGAGCAGGTAGGCGAGCGACGCGGCGAGCTTGCGGGCGTAATCGAACTTCTGCACGCCTTTCTGGCCGCGGTAGTTCATGCTGCCGCTGGCATCGAGCACGATGGTGGCGCGCAGATTCGTCTCCTCGTCGTATTCGCGGATGTAGAAGCGGTCGCTGCGGCCGAAGACCTTCCAGTCCAGGCGGCGGATCTCATCGCCCTGCACATACGGCCGGTGCTGGCGGAACTCGACGCTGAATCCCTTGTGCGGCGAGGCATGATGGCCGGTGGTGAATCCCTCCACGACGGTGCGCGCGAAGAGCTGCAGGTGCTGCAGGGACGTGATGTCTTCGGCTTGGAGGATGTCGCTCAGGGTAGCCACTGTGGCGTGAATTTGGGGGCTGTTGACGTGGCGGAGGGAAATGACGAATTCCGAATTCCGAATGACGAAGGAATGACGAAGCTCGAATGACGAAGAAAGAGATGAGCGCGGCGATGCTTTTCGGATTTGGGCATTCGGGCTTCTTTCGTCATTCGGATTTACTCATTCGTCATTCCAGTCGCGGCTCACAGCACGCGCGC
>JAEUHJ010000060.1 GCA_016795375.1 Verrucomicrobiaceae bacterium | reverse complement strand
TAGGCGTCACGCTTGGTCTCGAAGTCCTTGGTGACGAAGTCCTCCATCTTGGCGAGCTTGGCGGCGAAGTCATAGACCACCTTCTGCTCGCCCTCGGCATTGCCGCGGTACAATCCCTGCAGACGCAGCACATAGACAGGCGCGCCGGTGTTTTCCTTGGCCTCAGATTTCGACTTGTTCTCCGCGCCCCCCCAGAGCGGCGCGGTGAGAGGCTTGTCATCCTTGAGCACCTCGATGACCGTCAGCCAGATGAGGTCGTTGTCGAAGCGCTGATTGATGCCGTTGAGCAGTCTCGCCCACCAGGAGCGGTCCGTCACCGCAAGCTCAAGCTGGGAGCTGCGCGCGCGCAACGTCTCCTGCTGGTACTCCAGTTTGGAGATTTCGGCGGCGAGTCCGCCCAGCCGCGTCTGGTCGGCCTGCATGGCGGCGACGCGATTCTGGATGGCGGCGTCCGCGCTTTTGAACCAGAAGATGGCAGCGCCCAGCGCGGCCACGATGCACAGACCGGCGAGGATGAGCGCCGGCGCACGGCGGGACGCATCACGAGAGGCGGAGAGGGCATCGGGCACCAGTTCGATCTCACAGGGGCAGGCGCACATGCCGTGCAGGGCCAGCCCGGCCAGCTCGCCCAGGGACGGGGCGTCCACTTTTGCCGCCTCGGCGTCGATGGAACGGTCTGGCTGGACGCCACGCAGGCCGTTGAAGACCTCGACCGGCAGCTTGAGCTTCTCGGCGAAAAATTCGGCGATGTAACCGGCTGACGAACCGCCTCCGGCGAGGAACACACGCTTCGGCGCGGAACCTCCCTGCTGGCTGCGGTAGAAGGTGATCGTGCGCATGATCTCGGAATGCAGGCGCGTCATCGAGTTGCGCATGACCTTGGACATGGCGTTCACGCCCTCATCGGGATGATCCTCCACAGCGCCGCCGAGGGCGACAAAGCCCTGGGAGCACTTCTGGCGCTCGGCCTCGGCAAAGCTGATGCCGAACTCCTTGGCGACCGCGTTGGTCACCGCGGCGCCGCCGACGAGAAGATTGCGCGTGAAGAAGCGCCCCCCGTCCACAAAGACCAGGTTGGTGGAGCGCGCCCCGAGATCCACGACGAGCGCGGGCTCGTCCACGTCCGGATAGCTGTAACGGAAGGCATTGTAGAGCGCCAGCGGCCCCACATCCATCCCCACCACCTTGATGCCGCAGGAGGCCACCTCCTCGTACATCTCATTGAGCGGCTCGCTCTTCATGGCGGCGAGGACGACCTCCACCTCCCCCGTGTCGGATTTCGCGACAACCTCGTAATCCCAGGCGACCTCGTCGAGCTGCCAGGGCACATTCTGCCGCGCTTCAAATTCGACGATCTGCGCCAGCTTGTCCCCCTGCACGGGCGGCAGTTTCACAAAGCGGCTGAAAACCGGATGCCCAGGAACGGCGCACCATGCTTTCTGCCCCTTGATCCGCAGCTTGGCGACAAGCTCCCCGAGGGCCACCTTGAGCTGCGGCAGGCGGCTGACATCCACGGATGGATCGCCGTCCATCTCCACGAAATCATAACGCTTGAGGATCAGGTCGCCGGCCGGGGTCCTGCCATAGACCGCTCCGGCGACGCGTTGGGAGCCGAGATTGATGACTGCGATGCTTGTTGGGTCTGCCATGCTGGACGGGGTGTTGAATTGGCGGAAAACGGATGCCGGGATTTTTATTTGGCCTGAACATCCACGTCGTAATCCCCCCAGAGCGGGGCGAACGGCGTCTTCGACTTGCTCAGCAGCAACCCTGACAGGAAGGCGAAGCTGTCCTGCTTCTCCCACCATGGGTCTTTTCCGACACTGGCGGCATGTGCGCGACGCTCACCGTCGATCATCACCTCCACCCCCCAGCCCTGGACATCCGTGACGGCGGTCACCGTGTTCTTCTGAAAGATCATCTTCATGGTGGCCGGGGACACATAGGCCAGCGCATGGCAGGTGCCGTCAGCCGGGATGTTGACCAGATCCAGCGTGCCCTGGATGACCTCCCGCTTGCCCTCCTTGGTCATGTGCTGCAACGGCAGGTAGATGTTCATCTGCATCGCGGGGAAGGTGCCGTTCCTGCCACCGGCCTCCGGCGGCAGCTTGATGTCGAACTCCACATCCACCTCGATCCAGTTTTTCGGACGCCAGCGCTTGTCCTTGACATTGCCGGCGGCGAATTGCGGCGTCGGCTGCTCGCTCAGATCCACTTTCTTGATGTCCACGATGATGCGCGCCTTGCCGTCACCGGCCGGAGCCTGGGCATGCAGCATGGGTGTGGCGAGCAGGAGTGCGAAAGTGAAGGCGGGAAGTTTCATGAATGCGTCTTGGTTGTTCCAAGTATTTTAGCGTTTTATCAGCAAAACACCCCGCGCATCAAGCAGGGATTCGCAGAAAGTCGCGAAAATACTCCACCGTGCGGGAAATACCCTCCTCGAACGAGACTTGCGGCTCCCACCCCAGCAACTGTCTCGCCAGAGTGATGTCGGGCTGCCGCACCTTGGGATCATCCGCGGGAAGTTCGTGATGCACGATCTCCGACTTGCTGCCGGTGATGTGCAAAATCGCCTTCGCAAAATCCATCACGGTCATCTCCGCCGGGTTGCCGATGTTCACCGGCTCGTGATAGTCGCTTTGAGACAGGCGGTAGATGCCGTCGATCAGGTCGGAGACGAAACAGAAGCTGCGCGTCTGCCGCCCCTCTCCAAACACCGTCAACGGCTCGCCATGCAACGCCTGGCCGATGAAGGCCGGCACGACGCGTCCGTCCTCCAGACGCATGCGCGGGCCATAGGTGTTGAAGATGCGTACGATCTTCGTGTCCATGTCGTGAAACCGGTGGTAGGCCATCACCATCGCCTCCGCGAAGCGCTTCGCCTCGTCATACACGCCGCGCAGCCCGATGGGGTTCACATTGCCCCAGTAGGTCTCCTTTTGCGGATGCTCCAGCGGATCCCCGTATGTTTCAGATGTCGATGCCAGCAAAAAAGTCGCCCCCTTCGCCTTCGCCAGGCCGAGCGCGTGGTGCGTGCCGATGGATCCCACCTTCAGCGTCTGGATCGGCAGCTTCAGGTAATCGATCGGACTCGCGGGCGAGGCGAAGTGAAACACCAGATGCACCTCTCCGGGCAGGTAAAGGTACTCCGTCACGTCCTGCTGGATGAACTTGAAGTTCCCCTTCCCCGCCAGGTGCTCGATGTTGTGCACGTTTCCCGTGAGAAGGTTGTCGATGCCGATGACCTTGTAACCCTCCTTGAGCAAACGATCAGTGAGGTGGGAGCCGAGGAACCCGGCGGCTCCGGTGACGACTGCGGTCTTCTTTTTGTGACTCATTGCGAATGTTCTGGCGGAAGGAAGGCGCGGAGTTTGTGACAGTCACGCCGTTCTGCAAGCAAAAGCCTTCCGCCTCCGCCGCGACACGCGCGGTCTGCTGACAACGCCAGTGGAAGTCTGGTTGCACGCGGCGGCGGCTTGGCCTAGATGCGTGGACGAATCCGCCATGCCCCACGCCCTGCTGCTCAAATTTCCTGGAACGAACTGCGACGCCGAAACCGCACGCGCCCTGGAGGCGGCGGGCTTCACCTCGGAGGTGCTGCCGGTGGCATTGCTGGAGCCCGCGTCACTCGACAAGGCGCAGATGATCGTGTTCTCAGGCGGCTTCAGCTACGGTGACTATGTGATGTCGGGCCGCATCGCCCAGCTCATCACAAAATCGAAGCTGGGGGACCGCTTGAAATCATTCGTGGACAAGGGCGGTTATGCCCTGGGCATCTGCAACGGCTTTCAAATTCTCACGCAACTCGACCTGCTGCCGAAGGGCAGCCTGATTCACAACACCAGCGGCCGCTTCATGTGCCAGTGGGTCGGTTTGAAAAAAAACACGGCCAAGACCAGCCCCTACCTCGCGAAACTGCCGGAAACCTTCGAGCTGCCGATCGCACACGCGGAAGGCCGCCTCGTGACCGAGGGCGATGACGCGGCGAAACATGTGAAGTCCGGCCACGCGGCGCTGCTCTACACAAACAACGTGAACGGCTCGACGAGTGCGATCGCGGGCCTGCAGGACGACACAGGCCGTGTCTTCGGCCTCATGCCGCACCCCGAGCGCTTCATCTTCAAGAGTCAGCACTACGACCCGGACTGGAGCGGCGACGCGCAGCACGGCTGGGGCCATTACCTGTTCCAGTCGGTGCGCGAGGCGCTGAACTGATGCCATCCACATGCTGGGCGGACACATCCGCCCTCCAACACTGCCAATCGGCAGGCTTTCAATTTCGGCCTGGGCGCACAGGGGGAAACCTGGTCTTATTTTTTGAACCCGCTCCCCCGGTGATTCGCCCCCTGGTTGTTTGGATGGTGGAGGTAAGGGGATTCGAACCCCTGACCTTCTCATTGCGAACGAGACGCTCTACCAACTGAGCTATACCCCCACATTGTTGTTCAGCGAACAGCCTCAAACACACGATCACCAACACTTTCCTGAACCCGGCTTTGTCACCTGCGGACTTGTCAGCGATGATCTCTGACAAGGAAGATGAAACAAGGCCATGTTATGAGAAAAATTGAAGAGTGTCTTTGCCGACATTGCACCGAACGGCGGCCACTATGCGTTGCTGAAACATCACGGCAAGCAGAAACGGCCATTCTTCGCCCGCCTCACCCTGCGCCAGCACTGCTTTGGAAACCGGGGAGCCGTCCCGGCTTCGATTTCACAAACAGGCTGGAATGTCCCGCGCTGTTGACTGGCCCGCAGAATCAATTTTTCGGCACGAGATGCTCGGCGGCCTTGGCGGCTTCGGCGCGCAGCTCGGGATTGAGGTTCTGCTGCTCGAATTCGCGGCACCAGCCTTTGATCTCAAGTTCGTTGAAGATTTTGCCCAGCACGCGGCGCAGCAGGCCCTTCAGATTTGGCAGCTCGACCTCCTGGAGGGAGCGGATGGCGGCCTCTTTGTAGCTTTCGAGGAGTGTCATCGCCTTCTCATGCGCGCCGCAGTCGAGCGCCCACTGACGGATCGCGGCGTTGCCGGGCTTCGCGTCCGCAGTGCCGTTCCAGAGCGCCTCCATCTGCTCCTTGGCCTCTCCCTGGCCTTTTTCGCGCAGGAGAGACAAGACGATGCTTGGGCGCATGCTCCATTCGTTGCCGGCGGCGGAGTCTTCTCCGAGGTCGTCGAGATCGTCACGAATCTGGTAGGCGATGCCGAGGTTCTCACTGTAGGCGTGCAGCACGTCGGCGCACTCGTCGAGCTGGCCTGCGAGCGCGGCGCCGACCTTGAGGGCGACTTCAAACGCCGGAGCGGTCTTGCTGCGGAAGATTTCGAGCACCTGCGCGCTGCTGAGGGCGACGGGATGCCGCGTCCAGAGCAGTTCCGCGCCCTGGCCGATGCACAGCTCACGCTGCCCTTCGGCGGCGACGAGCAGCGCGGCGCTGCGGATGTGCGCGGGCGCGTCGTTGTCGGCGAGCATGCGGTAACCTTCGCCAATGAGCAGGTCGCCGATGTTCAAGGCCACGGGAATGCCATGCTCGGTGTGCAGCGTGGTCTCGCCGTAGCGCTCGGCGTCGCCGTCCTCGATGTCGTCGTGAACGAGGGATGCCTTGTGGAAGATTTCGACGGCGATGGCGGCTTTTTTGACCGTGTCGGAGATCGGGGCCTCGGGATCCTCCCGCAGCGCCTGATAGGCGGCGACGGTGAGAAAGGGACGCCAGCGTTTGCCGGCACGGGCGAGCCACTCACGCGCGATGTCGTCGCTATGACCGCGTGACGGGCCCATGAGCGCGTCGAGCGATTCACGGGCGAACCACGTTTTCACCTCGTCGTGCAGCGCGTTAAGATTCAGGCGGCGCGTTTTGTCGTCACTGGTGAGGTGGATGTAATCCCACACCCAGTCGATATCGACGACGGTGTCGATGCAGTCGTCTTGAAGCAACGGCACGGCGACGGCGGGAATGGCGGCGGCCTCGACATACGGGAAGGTGCGCTCCAGCACGGGCAGGCAGGAGATGCCGACGATGGCCTCGATCTTGCCGGTCTGGATGAGCGACATGACGATGGCGCTGCCTTCGGCGACGAGCACGGCATAGCCGAGTTTCTCAGCTTCGTTCTGGAAGTCCTGGATCGAACAGAGTCCGCATTGCTTGCAGAGCAGGCCGAATTCATCGAAGGGCGCGGGGCATTTGCTTTCGACGCGCAGGCATTTCGGCATCAGCAGCAGGCGCTTTTCATACGGCACGGTGGCGAGTGACTCACGCCACGTCTCGTTCGCGAGCAGCACGCCGACGTAATCGCGGTGGATTTTGTCGATGGCGTGGATGGCGAGAATTTTATCCGTGTGCTCCTGCAGCTCGGACAGCGGCACCGGAGGGACGAGTTTCGCCTGCTCGGCGTATTCACGCACCTGGCGCAGGATTTCATCGCGATGCTGCTTGGTTTGCGGGATGTTCTTCTTCGGCTGCCGGAGGCGGCGGTTCAGGCCGGGGATGGACGGCGGCAGGGAGGCGGAGCGGACGGCGACGGTGGACATCAGAAGTCGAAGAAGTGACGGGCAGGCGGTTTTAACCGTGGGTGATGGGGATTGTCTTGCAGATATTGCGTTCCGACATGCGAATCACGCGTCTTCTGAAAGCCCTGCGTTCAGACCACGGTGCCGCGCCCGCTCTTGGGCGTGTTTTTTTTGCGGGGCCTGGACTCGGGCATGTCCTCCTCCTGCAAAATGGTGTCTTGCGGCAACGGCTCGGCTCCATCCTCGCCCTTGGGGGCGGGTTCGACATAGGGCGTGGCTTTTTGATAGAGCTTGAGGCGCGTGGAGAACTCGTCGCCGAGTTTATTACGATCGCCCTCCGGCAGAGCCTTGTCCTCGCCGAGAAGCGAGAGGGAGCGCTTCTGCCACAGCTCGGCCTCTTTGTACTCACCGTTGCGGGCCAGCGCGGCGGCCATGGTGTCGATCATCTCATAGGGCTGCTCGTCACTCTGGGCGACCTCGGCGACGAGCTTGAGCGCGCGGCGGGCCAGGAGGACGGCGGTTTCCCCGTTGTGCAGGTTTTCCTCCGGGCAGGTGGCGAGGAACCAGGCGAGATTGTTCGAAGCCCACGGGTCCTCCGAATCCGAACGCACCGCGCGGTGATACCACGCGCCGGCACGCCGGTAATCCACAGGAACGCCTTGGCCGGTGTAGTACAGGTTCGCCAGCCGCGTCATCGCCGGCACGAAATCCTGCTGCGCGGCCTTCAGGTACCACAGCGCGGCCTTCGCGGTGCTTTTAGGCACTCCATCTCCACGCTCCAGCTTCGAGGCATAGGCGGTCTGGGAAGGCGGGTTCCCCTGGTCGGCGGCCTTCTTGAACCATTCGGCAGCCCTGGCGGAATCTTTCCCCACCCCGCGTCCTTCCTCATACATCGCCGCGATGCTGTGCTGTGAGAGCGCGAATCCGAGTTCTGCGGAGATGCGGTACCACTCCGCCGCTTTGGCAAAATCCTTCTTCACGCCAACGCCATCCTCATACAGGGTGCCCATGATGTGCTGGGCGCGCAGATGCTTCTGTTTCGCGGCCTTTTCGACGAGCCTCACGCCCTCCTCGAGACTCTTCCTCACCCCCTCGCCGGTGATGAGCCGCAGGCCGAGTTCGAACTGGGCATTGGCATCGCCTCGATCCGCCCATGACCGGAGATCTTTCTCATTCACCTGCTGTGCCTGCGTGGCAACAGGTGGAACAACCACCGCGAGGACAATGACGAGCGCAAGGAATCGGAGGTGTGTATGTGGCATGATCAAAGACTACGTCTCAGCCAGGGCAGCTCAACCAGCAAAATTTCACGCGACCGCTGAAATTCCGGCGGATCCAGCCTGTCTGCCTGCCGCGCCGTTGCACGCAACAAGCCGCCATTGTCCGGGCGGGGATGATTTGGACGACACTTCTCCTCCACGAAACGCCCGCATTGACATTCCTCCCCACAACGCTCACTCTCCGGCGGCTTTGTCGCGGGTGTAGTTCAATGGTAGAACACGAGCTTCCCAAGCTTGATACGTGGGTTCGATTCCCATCACCCGCTCCACGCAAAATCAAGGGTTCCACAGCGTGTGCAGTAAACGAAGTTTTTCGCCCCCTTGATCCACCTCCCCTGCGGCATGGGGTTTTTCGCCGCATACCCCCACAGGGGTATATGCGGAAGCACGCAATCAGCGTGTTCCCATGAGGATTTTTGCTGTCCTTGTCGGCAGACCCGCAGCCACCATGCGCTCCGCCTGTTTGTGTTCGCTTGATTCCCCTCTCGGGCGCAATGTGCGCCACTGCGCGAAATCCTGCCAGAACACGACGCCGCGAAACACTGGAAAGCCAGGCGTGCGGAACCAGTCGCGAGCGGTCGAATAGGAGATGCCCACCAAAACGGCGAACTCTTTGGCGTTAAGCGCCTGATCGAACCGCCGCTTCTGCAACACCTGCTCCAAGCTGATCACCTTGATCTGCTTGTCTGATGAGTTGGCAGAAGGTTTCATGACGTGGTTTCCCCTTTTGCCGTTCCAATCGGCCAGCAGCCCGGAATCCGAGCAAGCGTTTCTAAAAACCTTTGGCCGACCTTGAGGCAGCCCGTATCGCGCTGGGAGCGGTCAATGAGCAATGGGAGAAAATGCAGGAAGCACAGCGGCAGAAAAAGCCAACGCCAAGCAAAACGCAGGAGCGAGAGCCTGAACCGCCAGAGGCGGACCGCTGACAACCCTTTGACTGGCATTCTCAAATCCAGATATGGGTGTTTATGGGTGTTCTTTTGGGGGGTGGGATAATCGAGCGCCCAGCATGGAGCCGAGCGCCCGCAGCATCAGCGCTTGCGGCGCTTGGCGCTGACTGCTGCAACGCATGAAGCAATCAGTTGAGCTATTGAACTGATGAGAAGTGCTAATTCGCCGACGGTCATGTTGTCCTCCTTGCTACCGTCCGCCTTGATTGGCGTGACGTGCGCGAGGCCAAAGAGCCAGGTTAAGCGAGGGAGCGGGAAAGGCCGCGCAGCGCACGGGCGACACTGCACAAGCAAAGCGCGGAAGTGAGCAGCCTTGGACGCACTTGCGTCTGGCTAATCATTCTCGCAGTCACCACCAGGAAAGGCGGGGCGAGGGGGCAGCATCCAAAGGCTACTTTTTGAACTTCATCATCGTTCGCGCACAACGGCTCTTGATGAGTTCAGCAACGGCCAGCGTCACGGCGTGATCGTTCTTGGCACCGTCGAGCGCGGCGAGAACTGCTTCGGCAAGCTGGGGCACCCGTTGCTTGACCAGCGCTTTAGAGAGGCCCGCTTCTTCCGCCAGCTTTTCAAAATGCTGCGGTTGCACGTTGTCGGAGGCATATTCACTGCCGATTTTCATCGCCATTTTTTTGGCGAGTTCCGGGTAATAGACCGTGCTCAGCAAGTCGTAGAGCGGCGCTAGATGCGTTGCTCTACCCTGTGCTGCCTCTCCCGTGTAAAGCAGCGAGAAGTTCTTCCCGTGTGCATCGTGATTGCCGATCAGGAAG
>JAEUHJ010000059.1 GCA_016795375.1 Verrucomicrobiaceae bacterium | reverse complement strand
TGGCGAAACGGCCGCGGCCATGGAGACGGTGCCGGATGCGCGGTTGTTTGATCTTCCCGCGGTGGTGGCACGTTGCGGTGCCAAGCGCTGGCATGATGAGCGCATGAGCTTCCTGGCCCGCATGCCATTTTCCGGCGAAGGCTTTGCCGTGCTCGGTGCCTCGCTGGCGAGGACCATCCGTGCGCTGCGTGTGCCGCCGCGGAAGTGCCTCGTGCTCGATCTCGACAACACGATGTGGGGCGGCGTGATCGGCGAGGCCGGCATCGGCGGCATCAAGCTGGGCGACACGTTTCCCGGCAATGCCCATCAAGCCCTTCAAAGGACCGCGAAGGTTCTGCGAAGCCGTGGCGTGCTGCTGGCCATCGCGAGCAAAAACAATCTCGAGGAGGCCTTGGAGGCCATCGAGCGTCATCCTGACATGCTTTTGCGTCCGGCGGACTTTTCCGCGATGGAGATTCATTGGGAGGACAAGGCCACGAGCCTGCGCCGCATCGCCAAAGCACTCAACATCGGCACGGATGCGCTTGTTTTCGTCGATGACAATCCCGCCGAGCGTGAGTGGGTGCGCCAGCAGATGCCCGAGGTGGCCGTGATCGAGCTGCCGGCCTCCGTGGCAGGCTACGCGACGGCCATTGAAGACAGTGAATGGTTCGACACAGCGGTGGTGACACAAGATGATGCCAAGCGTGCGGCGATGATGAGCCAGCAGGCGGAGCGGCAGGCCTTGCAAGAAAGCAGCGGCAGCCTCGAAGACTATCTCGCCGCGCTGCAAATGCGTGTGCAGGCCGGTCCGGTGAACGCGGAGACGATGGAGCGTGTGGTGCAACTGCTGGCGAAGACGAATCAATTCAACCTCACGACGCGTCGTCACTCGCGTGCGGACCTCGAACGCTTGTTGAGCGAAGGCGCGGTGGCTTTGTGGATGCGTGTGGCGGACAAGTTTGGCGACAACGGCCTCATCGGCGTGGTCATCGGTGTGCCTGAAGGTGATGTGTGGCGTGTGGACAGCCTGCTGCTGAGCTGCCGCGTGATCGGTCGCGGCCTCGAAACGGCCTTGCTGGGCCTGTTGGCACGCCAGGCGGCCTCACGAGGCGGTCGTGTGCTGATGGGCGAGTTTGTGCCTTCGGATCGAAACCAGCAAACGAAGGAGCTTTACGCACGTCATGGCTTCGAGGCCAAAGACGCGGACGGTCAATTTTGGGCGAAGGAGCTGGAACCGCTCGAAAACTTCGCCATTCCGGCCTATCTGGACCTTTCCTATGACGAGTGATGCCATCCAACCGCGCCTGAAGCGTGTCTTTGCCCAAGTTCTCGGCCTCGAAGAGAGCGCCGTGTCCGACGCCACCGCTCCCGACAATGCGCCGCAGTGGGACTCGCTCGCGCATCTGCGCCTGGTGATGGCCGTGGAGGAGGAGTTTGGCATTTCGATTCCCGCGGAGCAGGTGATGGACATGGTGTCCTTCAAGATCGCCGCCTTGATGGTCGAGGAACAGGCCGCCTAACCCATGGACTTCCACGCCGGCCAGCAATTCACCGAACGCTTCGTGCTCGACGCGGAGGTGGTGAAGCGCTTCGCGGCCTTTTCCGGTGATGTGAACCCGCTGCACATGGACCCGGCGGAGGCCCGCTCGTATGGCTTTCCGCAGGCGGTGGCGCATGGTGCCATCCAGGTGGCCTATCTCTCGCGCATGATCGGCATGGTGGTGCCGGGTGCGGGGGCGCTTTGGACGGGTCATCAGCTCCGCTGGCTGAAACCGGTCTATGTCGGAGATGAGATCGAATTGAAGGTGCAGGTGCGCTCGTGGTCTGCGAGCGCCGGCCTGCTGCAACTGCAGTTTTACGCAAGCAACACGAAAGGAGAACACGTCATGCAAGGTGAAGCCGAAGTGAAAGTTGGACGCAAACTGGCCGCGACCGCCCCGGCGGGGCCTGGCGGTGAACGCGTGGCCCTCGTGACCGGAGCCTCCGGTGGCATCGGTGCTGCCACCGCCATCGCCTTGGCTGCGAATGGTCCCGTGGCCGTGCATTACCACGCGAACGCCTCCGGCGCGGAGGCCGTGGTGAAGCAGATCGTGGATGCCGGAGGTCAGGCGCGTGCTTTTCAGGCTGATCTCTCGCAAGCCGGTGCTGCGGAGCAGCTCGTGCAGGCGGTGGCAGCGGAGTTTGGGCAGCTCGATGTGCTTGTGCATGGCGCGACGACTTCGCTCACGCCGGTAGCGCTGAAGGATTCGAATCCGGCGGACTTCGAGGCCTTCTGGCGCGTGCAGGTGGCGGCCTCGCAGGAACTGCTGAAGACGGTCATTCCGGTCATGGGTGCTCGAAAGCATGGGCGGTGCATCTTTTTGGGCACTTCCTATCTCTTTGGCCAGCCTCCGGCCGGTCTCGCGCACTATGTGGCGGCGAAACAAGCGCTGTGGGGCATGGTGCGCTCCGCCTCGCTGGAGCTCGCGCCGCTCGGCATCACGGTGAACATGATCTCACCCTCGATGACGGTGACGGCGCTGAGCGCTCATGTGCCGCAACGTGTGCGTGAGGTGGAGGCGATGAAGAATCCCTGCCGCCGCCTGGCGACTCCGGAGGACTCCGCGGCCGCCATTGCCTGGCTGGCATCGGACGCGGCGTCGTTTGTGAACGGCGTGAACCTGCCGGTGACCGGTGGGCCGGTCGTTTAATCCCGCTTGCGAGCCAGGATGGCGATCACGCCGGCGAAGTGCGACACGCCGGGGATGAGGAACAGCGCCTGATCAATCGTGCTGAGGACGCGCTCGCCCGCGCGGAACCACGCATCCGGCAGCAGGCGGCGC
This sequence comes from Verrucomicrobiaceae bacterium, assembly GCA_016795375.1. Lineage (GTDB taxonomy): Bacteria > Verrucomicrobiota > Verrucomicrobiia > Verrucomicrobiales > Verrucomicrobiaceae > Prosthecobacter. Next base: position 20,095 of record JAEUHJ010000059.1, on the reverse strand, counting down.
AGGCGTGCGAGCAGGAGGAAGTGACGCTGTTCCTCGATGACAAAGCGTTTGCCGATGAGGCGGATTTCATCCGCGGAGAGCTGCCGCTCATCGGGGCTGACATCCTTTTCGACCGGGGTGCGATTGCGCAGCCACTGGAGTGTTTTCGAATAAGCGACCGGCTCCAGGAAGGCGATACGGCCTCCGGGGCGCAGCAGGCGCTCAAGGGCGTTCAACGCATCTTCCGCAGGCATGTGATGCACCACGGACATGGCGAGCACGGCATCGAAAGCTCCATCAGTGATGGGCGCCGAGGCGGCATCTGCCACGACGAATTGCACGCGGTCCTCCACGCCCTCCATCCGGGCGCGTTCGCGGGCCACTTCGATGAGGTCGGGGGACACATCAATGCCGGTCACGCGATAGCCGAGCAGGCCGAGACGGCAGGCCATTTCCCCGCTGCCGCAGCCAAAATCACCAATATGCGAGGGCTTGTGCTTCGTGAGGAAGTGAATGATGCACTCCGGGTAGTAGGTGCGCCAGCGGGAGCAGGTTTTGTAACGCTCCAGCACCTCCGGCGGTATTTGGGCGAGCGCCTCCCTCTCCCGCTTCGCAATTTCCGCATGGAACTCCACCTCATTTTTTAAACGGTCCTGTGTTGCTTCATCCATGAATCTTGGGAGATGTGAGAGGTTCGTTTTTTTCCCTTCACCGCGTCCGACATTTTCCGCAATGAAAAACCTCCTCCGCCATCTCGCAGACTGGATCACCCTGCCGGCTCTTCGATTTTCCTGGGCGGACCGCTTTGCGGGCTTTCTGGCCTACCAGCGGCGGCGTGCCACGCGGCGGAAGATCGAAGGCCGCCTGTACGGCTCCGGGGCGTATGGTGACGAGGTGACGGACGGCCCGTTCAAAGGCCTGCGCTATCCGCCGCTGAACCAGTGGGCCTCATGCCGGTTTGAGAAGATCATCGGCGCCTACGAGCACGAGCTGCACGGCCTGGTGGGCCGGCTGGCCGCGACGAAGCAGTATGACCTGATCGTGAACGTGGGCGCGGCGGAGGGTTTTTACACCGCGGGCCTGGCCGTGCTTTTCCCGAAGGCCAGGGTGGTGTCCTTCGAGGGGGACGAGGACCGCACCCGCTTCTGCCGCAACTTTTGCCGCATCAACCAGGTGTGGGAGCGCATCGAGACGCGCGGTTTTTGCACCGCGGAGGATCTGGTGGCGCTGAACCCCGCCGGCCGCGTGCTGGTGTGGATGGACATCGACACGGGCGAGCGTCCGGTGCTGGATCCGGTGAAGGTGCCGTGGCTTCGCGGCGCGGACATCCTGGTGGAGCTGCATGACTGCCTGGAGCCGGGGCTCACGCCGCTGATCCGCGGGCGATTTGAGGCCACGCACCGCATCGAGCAATTCACCACCACCGGGCTTGAATATGCCCGCTACCCGCTGCTGAGGGAGATGCTCTTCAACGAGATCGAGGCGCTCGTGGGTGATGACCGCCGCGGCCTGCAGGACTGGTTCTTCATGGAGCCTCTGAACGCCTCACCGACAGCCTGATCCGCCTTCCCGCCCCTCCCGCATGATTTCCCTTGGACGACTCCTCCTCCCCCGCCGCTGGCATGAACGCCTCCAGGTGGACCGCTACCCGATCCTGGACTTCATCCGCCGCGAGGCGATCCCGCGGATGCGCGAGGGCATGAAGGTGCTCGACGCCGGTTCGGGCCGCCTGCCGGAGCAGACGCTGCGCGGGGAGATCCTGGCCACCGGCGCGGTGCTTCACACGCTGGATTTCTGCGCCGGTGAGGGTGTTGACTTCACGGGAGATGTCTCCGCGCTGCCATTTGAGGACGCGAGCTATGACATCGTGCTCTCCACGCAGGTGCTGGAGCATGTGCAGGACCCTGAAAAGGTCTGCTCGGAGATGGCGCGTGTGCTGAAGCCCGGCGGGCACCTTTTCCTCACCACGCCGCAGTCCTCGCCGATCCACAACGAGCCGTGGAATTACTTCAACTTCACCCACTACGGTTTGAGCCTGCTGTTTGAGAAGGCAGGGCTTCAGGTGGTCCAGAAACAGGCCCAGGGAGGACACTTCGCCCTCCTCGCCTTTGAACTCCACTGGACCGTCCGTTTCCTCCAGACCCGGCCTCTCCCCGCCCTGCTCAAAGCCCCCCTCGTCTTCTTCGCCAAAATCCTCTTTGGTTTCCTCCTCAAAGTTCCCCTCCTCTGGCTGGACCGCTGGGATACTCAGCCGCTGAACACCCTCGGTTGGAATTTTCATGTCCAAAACAGAGTGAGAAGACAATGAGATACCTGCAGTCATACCACTTCCTAATCCTTGATCGTCACCCACCACCTTTCAGACATTCCCCACTTTTCATTATTCGGTAAACTTGAAGTATTAGCGTCTCTGAAATACAGATTTTTTTAAATGAGCCTAGCTAGAAACTTGCTGCGCGGTTCAGGAGCGAATTTAGTTGACCATGGGGTAAAGATGGCTGCCATCTTTTTCATAACTCCACTGATGCGTCACAGTTTAACAGACGCGGGTTACGGATCCTGGCTGCTGGCGATGAATGTCATCGGCTACTTTCTTCTTCTGGACGCTGGAGTGACATTCACATCGGCCCGGTTTTTTGCAGTTGCCGTCGGTTCTGGGGATAACCGCAAGCAAGGAATCATCGCACATGAGGCACGGCGGATTCTTCGTTTTATTAGCGCTGCAATCTTTACATGCACCGTCGCGGCACTTCCCCTGATGCCGTGGATTGCATCCTCCCAATTTTCGGCCTTGGAGGTCAGCTCCCCATTGGCCATTTGTGGGACCATTACCGCTATACGGTTCGCATTCAGAATGCCACTCGTTCTGCTACGAGCGCACGTTCGATATGATTTGCTCGCTTACGCCTCCATTCTCAGGACCGTTGCACAAACCGGGATCATGGCTTGGATGTTACTTAGCGATCATGGTTTAATCGGAGCAGCTATTGCCCACGGAAGTGGCGAACTCCTGGAACTTTTCCTTCAATCTTGGTTTGTAAAATCGGTACCTCGTTCCAATACATCCAACCAATCCACGGAGGAAACGACTGAGATTCGGAAGTCCCTTTTCAAGTATTCAAATGCCGTCTTGATGTTCAATGTTGGTGACATCCTTCGACTCCAGGCCACCCCACTACTCATCAGTCGAATGTTCGGCGTCAGCCAAGTTCCAGTCTATTCCATAGGTCTGCGGTTGATTACGATGCTTGAAGATTTGATCAATGCTCTATTTGGTGGGCAAGTTCTCTCTGGCTTCAGTCAATTACATGGGGCTGGCAAGCACCCAGAGCTTGTATATAAATTCCGCCGCGTGACGCGATTGACTTCTTGTTTCGCAGCTTGCGCAATAGCTGGAATGGTTATCATTGGCAAACCATTCATTATCAGATGGATGGGCCAAGATTTTGAGCAGGCCCATGAAATCATGCTTATTCTCGCCGTCCCCTACGCGTTGAGATTTATGCAGTATCCCTCGCATAGTCTTTTGTATGCTGTAGGTATGCCTTATATATGCTTATGGGTTAATCTTATTGGTGGTTTTATTTCCCTATTGCTCAGTTTAACACTTGCACCAATTTTTGGACTTCACGGGGTAGTCATGGGCACTTTCTTCGAAATGCTCATAGTTTACCTTTTTGTTATGCCTTGGATGGTCACCCGAATCACCCAGATAAATCCGGTGATACACCTATTTCTCGATATCATCTGGCCAGGAACCAAGGCATTGGTATTTCCTCTCTTCTTCGCCTGGCTCTTGGCAGACTGGCTGCAGCCAAGGTATGACTTTTTATCATTTTTTTCGTTAGGATATGCCGTTACCTTCGCTATAACTGCACCTTGGATCTCATTTGACAAGAGCGAACGCCGCACTCTCTGGGCAACAATTACTTCTATATTAAGATTATGATTAAAAATTGGCTTTACCAACTCAAAAAAAAATTGCGACCTCGGAGTAGATTTCAGGAAGCTTTCTTCGCTCTCAAACATAGCAAATTTGGCTTTATACCCTTGCAAAACTTTATTTTCGATCTGCGGGAAGGGCATTTGTGCGGAGGCATAATTCAAACTCGTTTCAGGGACGCTGGCGCCTATCAAATCCAACACACAGATTACCGTTGTCTTGATGAGATTTTCCTCAACAACGGCTTAGATATCAACAAGGATGATGTTCTAGTTGATATTGGTTGCGGAAAAGGTCGTGTGATTTCATTTTGGGCACGTCGAAAGTTCGGACGAAAGCTTGTCGGTATTGAACTTGATCCAGACGCTGCTCAAGTCTCATTCAAAAGGTTCAAAAGTACTAGTCATGTTTACATAATCAATGGCGATGCGGTGGAAAACATGCCTTTAGACGGCACAGTTTTCTACCTTTGGAACCCATTCAACGAAGCTGTTGTGCAGCGTTTTGCTGACAAACTAATTGCCTCAGCCGGACAAATGTCAAACGTAAGGGTCATTTATAACAACTGCCGTCACGCAGAGGTCTTCACGTCAAATCCAGTCTGGGAGACCCGACCGCTATCGAACAAGGACATCTATCCTGCCATTCTTGCCACGCTCAAGTGCGGCGGAAAATCCGGCGGAGATTCGTGAGTGAATTGCGAAGTCTCCAAAGAAGCGGATTCGCCAAATTAAAGGTGAGCGTGTGAAACGGCACCGCCTGGCCACCAAAGCTGTTCTTAAAACGAAGCAGTCCTTCGTTGTTCAACGAACTGCCGCCGAGATTAAAACAGGTGACGCCCTCGCTCTGCAAAAACTCTGCAGTGCGCCAAACCAGAAAAGGGGAGGAACCAAGACTCATGCCTTGAGGTGATGTGCCGGCGCTTTGGTAATAAGAGCCCGCTGCGGAGCGGAGCAAGAAGATAGAAGAAAGCACCGAGCCATCGGGATGTATGGCCTGGAAGAATTCCCCCGCACCGGCTGCCAGCATGTGACGGAAGTAAAGACTGCGAATGTTTGCCGTGACTACTTCGCCGCGCTCCTGCCGCCTCTCCATTGAGAGGTTCATAAGCGACACATGCGCGATGATCGCATCAGGAGAAGAAGATCGACACAGTGTCACTCCATTCTTCCGCGCTTTGACAAGATTGCGCCTGTGATTCGATCCCATACGCGCGGGATCAGGCCTATCAATCATCCGCAGATGATACTCGGCACCACGTTCTTCGAATGTCACCCGACCCAACATTGGAACAGGGTCTGAGCGATCAGTGACCGAGCACATCGTGAGGTCCCAGATCCGCAGCGCTTTGCAAGCCTCCATAAGTCCGGGCCAGAAAGGTGAACCCGACGAGATGTCAGGTAGGAGGCGGATGTCGAGGCTGCTGCTGAGCCTTCCTTTTTTAAAAGTGCCGATGCACCCAGCCTGCAGTTCCTTTCCACTCCACAGGCCAAGTAAACATGGTATGTAACCGAGAAGTGTCTGGCCATGCGCGAACGCCGGAGTAACAAACGGGTTCTCAGGATCACGATCCGCGAGTTCCTGGATCATCGCGTCATCTGCGTCGCGTATCAATTCAAAGCGAGGTTGCACGCGGCGGCTTTCTCCAGGTCGATTTCAAGCGTGTTTGCGTCGATCATGAACTTACACGCCCAGTTCAGATACTCAAAGCGGCCATAGCGGCCCCAAATGGGAAAAGATCCTTTAACGGCACCGAGGGTTTCTGGCGGCCCGTCCAGGCTGATCGTTCGGCGTACATATCGATTGGCGATGCGTGCCGCGTTCAGAAACGTGGAGTCCGGCTTTTCTTCGTGGAGCATGAGCCAGCAAATGGCGGTCTGCGCAGTGCCAGTGAGGCATGCCCAATTCACAGCAGGCGACCAATCTTGATTAAATCTACCGGGGAGAAAACCATCGGCTTGCAACGCCTTCTCCATCGCACCCGCCGTGCGCAGGGCCGCTTCAAGCAGCGCCGGATCATGTGAGAAACGGTAGCCTTCAATAACCCCCCTTAGTGCGTACGCGATCGTGTGCGTGAGCGGCCGCAACGAATCAGTCAAACAGCAGTGGGCGAACCAGCCATTCGGCTGTTGATGCATGAGTGCCCACCGAATATTGGCAAGACCAGCCTCACTCCATGTATGGTTTTTTCCTGCACGAGCAGCCTCAAGCAAGCCCCAGGCCACATGCGTTTCAAAAGTCCTCGCCGTGTCTAGGTGAGTGGTTAGGTGAGGATTCAATACATCCCAAGCACCGTTTTTCGATTGCACACTCACGAGCCAGTCAGCGGCGCGGCGCATCGCAGTAGTGTAAGGCTCACCAAATTCTACCGCCCCAGCAGCGAGCCCCATTAGAATTTGCCCAGTGTCAAAAGTCACAGGGTGCACGGGCGTGACACCCACGGTACCTCCTTGAAACGCGCCATTTTCGAATTGTATGGACAACAGCCAGTCGAGCGCATGTTTGGCGCGATCAGAAAGAGCGGCCTCGTTGCGACGGCGCGACTGTGCGAGTAACGTAGGTATTGCATATCCCGTGGTCTCCGGATAAGAGTTAGCCCAGCCCGTAAGAAGGCTAAAATGTCGAGCGATACCTCTATCCTTCGAAGCTGTATGGTCTTGCGCCAAGCAGAGCCACCGCAGTCCGGCGTCAATAACCGCCTGCGATCCAGGATCATCTTTAGGTCCATAAAATAGGTCGCGAGCGCATTCAAGCCATGCTGCAGCGGTCCAACGTGACAGGTCGAGTCCCTTGAGCACTAAGTTCTTGAGGGGTGGTGGGATATATCGAAAAACGGACATGGGGTCAGAGCAGTCGGTTATGTCGAGATCGGGCACTCATACTTGTTCAGAGGGAACGGGAGGCTGAGCTTCCCTTACAAATAGCCCGTCTGCTTCAACCATGCACAGGCTCTCATCATAGCTAATGGGTTGGAGCATAGAGGTGCGATAGCCGGCTGCGGAGTAGGTATGTATGGCATCTCGATAATCCGCACCGTTCTCATAGAGGTGGATGAAAGCCAATTCGGACTGCACTGTGATGACGGATTCGAGGACTGGTTCCGCTCCAGCGAAGACCTCGAGATCAAAACCCTGAGTGTCCATCTTCAAGTGCATTCTTTTGACTTTATGTTGTGCGGAAATCTTTCTCCACTCAACCTCCACCGTGCTCACTTGTACAGGGGTCGAATCGCGCAAAACATTGCTATCGGTGTACTTGCTGGGCTGGTTTGGATCTGGTTTCAAGAAAGAGCTGAATACATCGCTCTCCATGATGTGAAAATCACGAACCTCTTCGCGCCGACCAAGGGCGCATGAACGGATGATCCAGAGCGGATCATTTGCTGCCAATTTTTCTAGAGTCCGCACTTGCGCAGCGATCGGTTCAAATGACACGATCAAGCCGTCAAAGCCGACTTTGTCCCTTACCCAGTTACGAAACCATCCGTTATTTGCGCCGACATCGAACACGCAGTCCACCTGATAAAATGAGATCACCCTTCTCAAATGCTCTGCTAGGGCATCCTCGCTAGGCTGGTAGTGCTCTAGCGCGAGAAGCTGCTTATACCTGTCTTTGGGCACCACCCTATAGCCAGTTATTTCGAGAACAAATTGAATGAGTCGCTTCAGCATAGCATTAAATTCAACCAACTGGAATTACCCGCTTTCGGCAACATCAAAGTTATGGTATCAACTACTGGGAATATTTGAAACATAGCCCTTAGAGCCTTCTACTGATAACTGTTTTGCCGGTATTCCACCGACTACCGCCAAGTTCGGAACATCTGCAATAACTACCGCATTTGGCGCCACTACTGCGTCGTCTCCCACCTTTACCCTTCCCAAGATTTTGGCACCGCAACCCAAATATACGCGATCTCCAACAGTTGGCACTCCCGGATATTTGCTCCTAGCATGCGTCTGACCGAGGGTCACTCCATGACTCAAAGTGCAGTTGGCGCCGATGACGCTGCGGGTGTTGATGATGATGGAGTTCGGGTGACCCAGGTAGAGGCCGGGGCCGACCGGCGTCGAAAACTCGATGTAGGTGCCATAGCGCACCTGCATGCGGCGGTGCAGCCAGAGGAAGAAATGATACACGCCGTAGCGGGTGAGCGGCTGCGAGCGCAGAAAGGCGCATAGGCGCATCAGCACGGTGAAGCGGAAGCCGCTCTCCTTGAGCCATTGCCGGGTGAAATCCCTCCAGCCGGAGCCGGCATTGTAGCGGTACTGGTCGGCTGAGATGAGCTGCCGGAGTTTGCAAAACGTCATGGCGGATAATCAACCGCCGCCCGGCAGGCTGTAAAGCTCATGATGACGTGTCTGGCAAAAAATCACCTTCGTTCCCTTGACGACAAGCGGCGGGAGATGCAGCAACATCATGCCTGTCCACACCCCCTTGTCCCCTCCAAATGCCTTGGCGCTCCGCTGTCCATGATGCAGCCGCATCCATCTTAAACGGATGGGGGCGTGAGCGTCATCGAGGCAAGCTCCGGGTGCTGATGTTCCACGGGCTCACGGACAAGGAGCACTCCGGCCTGGAGAACTGCCAGCACAAGCACCTGGATGGGGAGCGTTTCGAGGGCTTGGTGGCCGGTCTGGCGGCGAGCTATGATGTGCTCTCGCTCGATGAGCTGGCGGCACTTCTGGAGCAAGGCAGGCCGCTGCCGGCCTATCCGGCGGTGCTGACCTTCGACGACGGCTTTGCCTCGAACTACCACCTGGCCTACCCGGTGCTGAAGCGTTTCGGGCTGCCTGCCACGATTTATCTGGAGACAGAGTTTGTGGATGAAAAGCTGCCCATCTGGGTGGACCGCGTGGATTACGCCATGCAGCAGGCGGGCCGCTCTCGTGCCGACCTGGTTTCGTTCAAGGAAAAGCTCAAGCCGCTGCCCCAGGCGGAGATCCTCGCCGCGGTCGAGCGGCTGGAGGCGGAGACAGGACACCGCCTTGGCCGCGCCGACCGTGATGACGTACCCGCGATTTACCGGGCGCTGGACTGGGCCCAGGTGCGGGAGATGGCCGCCAGCGGCCTCGTCACCTTCGGATCGCACACCCACTCCCATGTGATCCTCGGCCGCGCCGCGCCGGAGGTCATCCGTCACGAGTTGCTGGAATCCCGCCGCATCATCGAGAAGGAGACGGGCAGCCCGTGCGTGCATTTTTGCTACCCCAACGGGGCACCGGGGGGACTTTTCAGTGACCTCGGAGCAGATTCTGAAGGAGCTGGGCTTTCGCTCGTCGCTCACGACCGTGGGCGGGCTGAATCCGGTGCCATGCAGTCCGTTCTTGCTTCGTCGGCTCGGGATGACCAATGACCTGCGGCAGGCGCAATTCGAGCAGTACCTGGCCGTCGGTGATGCCTCGATGCGCGGACTGGTGCCCGCGTAAGCGGTGACAATCTTGGCATACCGGTTGCTGCGGCAGAAGCGGGCTGCAACATGCCGCTTTCGTCTTTCCCGCGATGCCTTCCGATCTCGACACCCTGAACCAGCGATTCTACCAAAGCCGCGCCATCGCGGACTGGTATGCCACCAAGGACTTCATCCTGCCGGAGGAGCAGGCATTCATGGACCGGCACGCGCCGGAGGTGGTGGATGGGAAGTCGCTGCTGGACATCGGCATCGGCGCCGGGCGCACGACGCGCTTTCTGCTGCCGTGCGCGGGCCGCTATGTGGGCGTCGATTACTCGCCGGACATGATCGCCACGGCCAGCGCGCGTTTCCCGGATGCCACGCTGCATGTGCGTGATGCCCGCGATCTCTCCGCGTATGCGGACGGAGAGTTCGACACGGTGGTCTTTTCCTTCAACGGCCTGGACTGCCTGTCCTTTGAAGGCCGTCTGGCCGCAATGAAGGAGATCGGCCGGGTTTTGAAGCCCGGCGGCGCTTTCATCTTCTCGTCTCACAACCGGGATCAAAACACCCCCGGCCCGTTTTCCGCCTCCAACCTCAGCTTTTCCAAGCACCCGCTGCGCATGCTGGCCAATGTGCGCCGCTACCTCGGGGGCATCGGCAACTACCTCGGCACACGCACGCTCGCGTATGCGGCCGCGGCTCATGAGATGAGGCACGACAGCAGCAATGTGTTCGCCGCGCCGATTTGCTACGTTACCAAGCAGGCGCAGTGCGAGACGCTCGCCAGCCTCGGTTTCGAGGTCGTGTCGATCTTTGACCGGAGCGGCAAGGCATCTGCTGTGTCGGACCTCGACCGCGCCTCCTCATGGATCCTGTATGTGTGCCGGAAGCACGCCTGAACGATCTCCCCACGCCCCTCATGGACCCGTCTCCCACCCCGTGCCCGCGTGGCAGGATCTTCCTCGTCTCGCATAATTTCCCGCCCACGCTCGGCCCTGAGTCGTCCCTCGTCGTCTCAATGCCATCGACCTCTCGCGGCGTGGCTGGCAGGTCTCCGTGCTCACGACAACGACCGAGCACATGCACATGGGGCTGGACTTCGGCATGCTCGAAGGCCTCTCCGCGGGCATGGAGATCCTCCGCACGCCCAGCTACGACGCCGTGCTGCGCAAAAAATGGCCGCGCCTCGGGCGCATCATCCTCACGCTGTTTCATTATTACCTCGTGCCCGAGGTGTTCCTGCTGTGGTTGTTCTCCTCCGTGCCGGAAGGAAAGCGCTGGCTGGCGGCGAACGGTCCCGCCATCCTCTACTCGCGTGCCACGAAGAACGTGAGCAACATCGCCGCGTGGTTCTTGAAACGCTCCACCGGCATGCCGTGGGTGGCGCATTGCAGCGATCCGTGGGTTGGTGATCCGCTGAACGGGTTTCAACGCTGGATCGCCCGCCAGCTCGAAGGCCGCGTGTTCCGTGATGCGGATGCCGTCGTCATCGTGGGGCAAAAGCTGGCGGACCACATCCTGCGCCTGTATCCCTGGGCAAGGCACAAGGTGCGTATCATCCCGCACGGCTACGCACCATTGGCGGAAAAGCCCGTGCCAGTGCAGGGCGCAGGCACACGGCCGCTGCACATGCTCCAGGCGGGCTCCTTCCTTCCCGGTTACCGCGAGCCTGACAAGCTCTTCGAAGGCCTCGCCATCCTCAACGCCCGCAAACCCCTCGCGGGCCGGCTCAAAGCCACCTTTGTCGGTGAGGACACCAAGCTCTATCAAGACCTCGCCAACCGTCTCGGCATCGCTGAGGTGGTCGAGCTGCTCTCCTCCGTGCCTTACAAGCAGTGCCAGCAAATGATTGCTACCAGCGATCTGCTGCTCGTGATCGACACGCCGGGCGCCGGCGGCATCTACCTGCCCACCAAACTCATCGAGTACCTCGCGCACGAGAAGCCCGTGCTGGCGCTCGCCGAGCCTGAAAGCACCATTCACGAGGTCGTGAAGGAGTGTGACCTGGCCTTTGCGGATCAAAACAACCCGGAAGAGATCGCCAATGCCATGGAGAAGCTGCTCGCGCAGTGGGAATCCGGCTCGTGGAGCGTCTCCGAGGCTTCCAAAGAAGGCGCGGCACGTTACCGCATCGACCGGCTCAACTCAGCTCTCGATGATCTGCTGTGCCGGTTTTATGGCCGGGTGGCCGCCTGAGCCGTTTCAGCGTCTCGAAGAGCCTTCCGCGCACCGAGCGCGGATTCGCGGCCTGGAGGTCCACGATGCTTCGTTCGGCATTTCCCCATTCCTTTTTGTAGCTGGCCTCCCCGCCGAGGAAATCATACTCTCCCAGACCGTGCTCGATGCACCAGCGCATCATCGCCGTGAGCATCATCTTGCCCGCGCGTTCCTTTTCCCACTCCGGCAGCCAGCCTCCTTGGAAGCACCAGGCCTTGCCGGCATAGGCAAAGTCATAGCGCCCGGAAACGACCTGCCCGTCCGCTTCGAGAAAAAGCATCGCCAGATGTCCCGCGGCGAGCATGCGTGCGGAAACCTGGTCATGAAAACGGCGGTAACGGTCCGAGAGGAAGCTCTGGCGGCGGTCTCCCCAGCGCTTTTCATTCAGATCGCGGAGGAATTGCATGCCATCCGCCACGCTCAGGTCCGCGCCGGCCTGCTTCATCACCACGCGGTGCTCGCGGTGAAACTTGTTCCACCGCGTGCGGAAGGTGCCGGAGCGGCTGGCAAGGAACGCATCCCAGCTCGCGGGCAGGGTGAGATACGGCGCGGTGGTGGCGTGGGAGACCGTCAGCGTGCGTCCCTTTGCTGCGAAGGCTTTTTCCAGCAGCGGCAGCGTGGGTGAATCCGCGCGCATCGTCTCAAAGCGCAGCAGATCCCACGAGCGGCCTTCCTCGCGGAGCAAATACTCGCAAAAAACGGCCGCCACTTCTTCCTCGTGACCAAGGCGCAGGACCCAGTCGAGGTATTCGGAGGCCGTGTCGGCTTTTTGGCCCACGAGGATCACGCGCCGCATCCAGCGGCCCACCTGGCCGGCGCCGCGATCGAGCATCATCGGAGCCACGCCGAGCAGTTTTCCATCCGCCGCATCACGCGCCACGAGCACCAGCCAGCGCCCGCCATCACCATAGACGCTCATCCAGGTGTCCAGCCACGGCCAGGAGAGGAAAACCGCGTCGGCGGCGCTGTTCGCGGCCAGCTCCGGCCACTCCGCGGCCAGCTTCGCCCACTCCTCCGGGTCTCTCACGCACGAAACGCGTGGCTGGAGCGGCTTGGAACTGGGGGGAGGTGACATGTGGCGCGGCACACTCTGTCTCGTGAAACGCATGGTCAACTATTTCGCCTCCAAACGCGGAGTTTCTTGTCTTCGGCAACCCGGAGACTATGACTGAAAGCGTCCATGCCGGGATCTCCTCGCATCCTTCTCGTCTCCCACAATTTTCCGCCCACCTCCGGGCCGGAGTCCTCGCTCGTGCGGCTGAACACCGCGTGGATGCTGCGGGCAGGCTTTGACGTGCGAGTGCTCACCACGACGCGCTCGCACACCTTGCAGGCGATGGACCGCACGCTCATGGCAGGATTACCGGATGACCTGGTGGTGGAGCGGCAGGCCAGTCCCGAGGCGGTGCTCAGCGAGGTCTATCCGCGCATCGGGCGGCATATCGCGGTGCTGCTGGGCCGGCATTTGCTGCCGGAGATTTTTCTTCCGTGGGCACTGCCAGCCACGGAGGCGGGCTGCCGCATGGCGAGGGAATGGCGGCCGCATGTCATTTACTCGCGGGCACCGAAACACGTCAGCAATGTGGTGGGCTGGCGCATGAAACACAAAACGGGCCTCCCATGGGTGGCGCATTTCAGCGATCCGTGGATCACGGCGGGTCTCCCTTACCGGCGGTTGCAGCGCTGGCTGGGGCTGCCGCTGGAGCGGCGCATCCTGCGGGATGCGGACGCGCTCGTGTTTGTCACACGGCAAGCCATGGAGCGCATGCTGGCACCGCACCCGGCCGCGTGGCGTGAACGCGCCCGCATCATTCCGCATGGTTACGAGACCACTCCGCCGGATGCGGTGGCAGCGCCGGTGAAAGGGCCGCTCACGGTGATTCACGCGGGAGCCTTTTATCCCGGCATTCGCGGCCCGGAGACGCTCATTGAGGCGCTGAAACGCATGCATGCCTCCTCGCCGCTTGATGGCCGGATGGTGGTGGAGTGCATCGGCGATGACAGCACGCGCTATCAACAGCAGACGGATGCGGCCGGGCTGGCAAAGGTGATTCGTTTCCTGCCTCCGGTGCCGTTTGACGAGTGCCAGCGAAAAATCGCCGCCAGCCACCTCACGCTCATTTTGGACACGGCGGGCTATGGCGGGGTCTTTTTGCCCACCAAGCTCTTCGAGGCCTTTGCCTCCCGGCGGCCGGTGGTAGGCCTCGCGGAGCCCGGAAGCGCTGTGGCTGAGATTTTGGACCAGGCGGGCCTGCCGTGGGCGGATGTGCGCACGCCGGCGCACATCGCGGAGGTTTTGACGCGGCTGCACCATGCCTGGGAGACACGCGGAGAGGCTCCCACGGCGGGAAAACGCGATGTCGTGGAGCGATTCGAGATCAACAAGGTCAACGAGCCTCTCGCCGCCCTGCTGCACGAGATGGCCGGACGTTGACCAGGCGCTTATTTCCAGCTCGTCTCGATCAAATCAGCGCTGAAGACCTGTGGGAATCGACGGTGCAGCTCGTCGTAAGCTGGCCGCAATCGCTCGCGATCCGCCTCATGTGCAAGCGTGGGATGCGGCCGCCAGTGCGGCTGGGCGATGTCGCCCGTCCAAGGCCGGCCGTGGTTTTCTGCGGAGGCTTTCAGCAGCGCGTTGAGCTTCTCGCGGGAGAGATGACAGGCTAGGTTCTCCACTGCCCACTGCCGCGGCGTGAGCCGTGCAGAGCGCTCAAGCAACGCCATGAGGTCCTCATGCACATGGCCGGGCCGCAGGCGCTGCCCGGTGCGCTCATTGATGTAGGCCAGCGCCCCCACATGGGCATCCTCGCGCATGGCGAGGGCACAACCGGCGAAGAGGCTCTCCACCACGGCCACGCAGCAGCCCTCGCGTCGGCTCAGAATGACCGAAACCTTTGCATTGCATTGATGACGAGCAACATCTTCGATAGAGAGGGACTCATGAACTTCGATACACTGTGGCACGCCGAAATAGCGTGCCAACGCAAGGATGGAATCCCGGCTCCGACCGGGCTCCCTTTGCCCGATGAGCACCACCTTAAGCTGTGGCGACATTCTTCGTAGAGATCGAAAAAGTTCCCAATGCCGCTTGAATGCTCCCCAGTTAGCCACCATTAAAATGTCTGTTTCACGTGTTTCCGGTGGCTTAGGAGCATACAAGTCCGGATTGATCCAATCACAAGGCAGGGTCTGAAGGCATCGGAGGCGGTGATGAAAAGCCTCTATCATGTCAATTTCATCATAATGGTTGCTCTGGACGAAGAGGTTGCTTTTGAAGCTGGCAAGCGCCAGTCCCAATACGGCGTAATCCGTTGGCGACCAACTTGTAGACAGAACGAAATTGTAGTGGTCATCCATCCACTTCCGCCCTCTTTCATCAAGCCCCAAGAGGAGTCGTACCCAATTGTACTCGAAGGTCACCAAAAGAACGCCTTTTTCTTCGCCTGGTCTTGGAGCTTTCAGTAGCACGCTGCGAGTAAGGTGTGGCCTTTCCTTCAGCAGTTTTGAATAGCGCGGTTCAGAACGAACCGCTTTTTCCCAAGGACCAGGATTGTCAAAACCGGGATTGATTTCCAAAGCCTGCTTTGCCTTTTGGCGGGACGCGGCGTTCTCGAACATTCTCAGGGCTCGGGTAAGGCATGTGACACGTACCGCAGGCATCGTAGTCAGCATGCCACGGATATACCAGATCCATCCTGCTGCATGCCTCAACCGTCGCGAGTAACGGATGGCATCTATCAGGGGCAAAAAAAAATTGGAAAACAGCATAAGGCGGGCACCTCTGTAAAGAACTATGCAATCATGGCAAGGGGATAGTCATTCCGCTGGCTGAAATTGATCTGGTGATTGCGTGTGGCAATGCGCGTGACATTCTGCATGTCTCCATGACTTCCCTCTCTGAAACCCTCGAGCCCGCAGCCATTTCGCATGCAGGGCAGGAAGTAATCTCTCCTGAGACATCGGATGATCGGGGCATCTGGAATTATCGCGTGGCGCTGATCTTCCTGTTCCTATACTACATTCGACCGCAGGACTGGGTGCCAGGCATGGCAGGCGTTAACATCGTTCGGCTTGTGATGATTATTTGGATCGTGGTGATGATGGCGGAGGGACTGAACAGCCCACTACGCGGTTTTTTCCGCACGCCCCACGACTGGGCGATGCTGGCCTTCTACGTCTATGTGGTATGGAACGCGCCTGCCGAGGCCGGGGCGGGCATGGGCATGCTCTCCCTTGTCGTTTTTTATTACCTGACCACCCAAGCACTTTCGAGTTGGAGCAAGTTGCTTGGCTACCTGAGATTCTGGAACTGGCTGCTCATCACCATTGCCTTGTTTGGCGTCCTGCAAACCTTGGGCATCGACATCACTGGTGGCAAGGATGTCACCGAATACGGTCGCGGACGTCTTGCCCTCGGCACCTGGACCTGCAACAACCCCAACGCACTTGGTCACACGGTGGCCGCTGCAATACCGCTAAGCTATATGATGTTCTTCTGGCGGGCCAACATGTTCAGCCGTATTGTGATGTTTCCGGCAGCGTTGACACTCATTGTAGAATGCACATGGGAGACGCAATCAAAGGGCTCTTTTCTCGTCGCGGCGGGCCTCTTGGTGCTTGTGTTTGTCGTCGGGCGACCAAAATGGATACAGGTAATTGTGGTCGCCTCTGCATTGACGGCGGGAGTGGGGGCGCTTAGCTTCCTGCCGCGCATGGAGAGCATGGGATCATTGCGGTCGGAGGAGGGCGTGATGGGACGCCTCATGGTTTGGGAAGCTGCTTATCAAGCATGCCAAAACAATACGACAGGAGTGGGCTGGAGGCAGTTTATGGGTTGGATTACGGTGCAAGAAGGCACAAGGTGGATTGTCCAGGACAAATCCACTCACAGCAGTTATGTTCAAGTGGGGGCTGACCTCGGCAAGGTCGGCATGTTTCTTTGGGTGCTCATCTTAATTTGCGCCTTGCGCAGCATTGCATTTTACAAAGCCGAGGACGAGACCCAAGAACGGTGTCGTCGTGCCATCCTGCTGTTGCTTACGGCCTACATGACATCGAGTTGGATGATCAACCGTGAGTACCACACGGAATACTACCTCATCGCCGCCATGGCTGCCGCATTCCACCGCCTGGCTGCGGCGCGAATTCTGGATGCCTCCGAAGAGACGGATAAATCCGATGATACGGCGCTCGCGGTCACGCCTGCGTCGGTGGGACTGCCGTGGGCCCCGCCTGGAAGCGGCCCTGTGATCTCGCTGTATGGTGAGCCTGTCAGCCCGAAGCGAATCTGGCTCAGACTCGACTGGAAGGATATTGTCATGGCCTGGGCTGCAACGTGGGGCGTCCTTCAGTTGTGGGATTACCTGCTCAAGAACCTTTGATGGGCCATCCTGCATCAGGAGGGGGCAATCGGCCATCGACCTTGACTTGAAGTGTGATCTGACGGAAACCTCCTGCGCCAGCAGTCAAAAACTTGAACAGCGCCATGAAAAATACATGTTACCAATCAACGGCCCTCATTTTGAAGCCTCTCCTTCTCTCCCTCGTGCTCACCGGATGCAAGCTGTATCCTTTGGGTGACAGTCATACTGCCCCTTATTTTGGTGGTCACGGAAATGGCAGCAGCAGCGGTTTGCGGCCGAATCTTTACGTTCCAACAGAAGTTCGGCGTAACAACAATATAACCATCCATCCGTGATGTTTACAAATCATGCCTTAAATCGTCTCTGGCACCGGGCTTTTACCTTGTTGGAGACTTTGGTGATGCTGGTCGTCTTGGTCGTCTTCAGTCTATTGCTCGCAGGTATCACGAAGCGTTACTGGGGCGCGGACCAAGGATCTCATAAGCAGCCGGACGCGATCTCGCCTCCTGCTATGCCGTCCCGCTGACGGAACATTTACCCAAGGCAGTGCCCGGGGCATGAAGGCTCAGATCCATCCCTTGTGCTTATAAAGGAATAGTCCTGCCAATTCGTGAAAAAAGGTGTTAAACAGGGAGAATGCTTCGGAGTGAGGAAGGTGCAGCCAGTGGAGATCACCAACACGGTTAACACTGCTCAGGAAATCGCAGGGAACCGCTTCAAAAGAGATGCCTGATTTTTGGAATGTTCCGGCGGCCCTCGGCATGTGATAGGCCGAGGTGACTAGCAGAACCCGTGTGCCTCCCGTCTTTTTGAGCCAGGCCGCCACCTTGGCCGCCTCATCGTGCGTGTCCTTGCAAATACCCAATGACAGGATGCCCGATTCTCCGGTCAGGGTTCGCATTACACGAATGACTGGATCTGCCTCTGATAGCACTTCTCCTTTGTTCAGGTACCCCCCTCCCCCCACGAGCAGCAGCGGTGCCTTTTTCGCTGCCAGAAGCGCAAGGGCCGTGGTCAGGCGGTCCCCGGACGATTTCAGGTGAATTCCACTTGGCTCGGAATCAGATGGCTCAGCGCCTCCGCCCAAGCATACGATCACGTCCGCCAAGGGTAAATCACTGATTTGAACCTTTGCATGTCGATCCTCCAATTCAGCGATAAGCAGCGAGGCTAGGGGCGTGCAGGTCGTCACAGTCAGAATCAGCCAGGCTGCGCCAGGGGCTGCCACGTCTTTCCAGCGCCGCCGCCAGCAAAAGAGGGTGGTTGACAAGCCCAAAAGCATCCAGATGACGCAGAGCGGTTGTGCGAGGAGAAAAAGCGTTCTCATGAGGATGCCACAATCATCTTCCTGCCTTGTGCGGTCCGCAACTTTGTTTGCTTGGTGGCGGGTTTTCGCTTGCGTGAGGTCCAAGCACAGAGCCCCATTTTCGCCATTCGACAAGTTTTCAAACACGGCCTAATCCATCGACGAGGTTGAAAGGTTGTTCAAAATCCCCCAAGAGAACAACAGACACAGATTCCTCGCCCGGGTCTTGCCAAAACACGTGAACCGGCCTCCATTTTCCACCAATGGGTACCGTCCCTCCACCCTACTCCCCCGTTCCTACAATAAACCCAGTGCTGTTCCGGCAGGTGGCACGCTGGGTCTGGTTTTGGTCAGGCAAGCTGGCTGTAGCTTTGATGTTATTGTGGCTTGTGGGGCTGCTTGTTTTGACTGTGAGCTTCTGCTATCTCGGCGAGTCCAACCTATTCACCGCATTTTTGCTGTATTTGCCTCCTTTGACCTGGTTGTTGCCCGGGGTAGTGATGTGGCCGGTCACTCTTCTGCTGCGATGGCGATCCGCCCTTGTCCTCGGTGCGGCGGGTTTTTTGCTCGTCTATTCCTTCTCCGGGTGGCGGTCCGGAGTGGCGCTAACGCCTATTCCGCCAGAACAACGTGAGTCGAACGCCATGGTCATTCTCACCAACAATCGAGGCCAAGGCGGCGGACACAGTCTGCGCCCGTTCAAGAACTTCATTCAGCCTGATCTGATGGTCTTTCAAGAATCATCCGCGACAGCTTCCAATTACTTGTCTGATCCTGGCTATGGCGAATTTTCACATGGACAAAGTGTGGGCGAGTTCACCTTGCTAAGCCGCTTCCCAGTCACTCCGGGACGTCTTCTGACGTGGAATGATGGACAACCTGGCAACCAATTCACTTACGCAGCCCGGTTTGAGGTCGATTGGAATGGCAGACCCTTGGCGGTTTATGTGGTGCATTTGAGGTCACCTCGCGAGGCATTGCTGGCGTTGCGCTGGGGCGGCTTTCTCCGGGGCATTCCGTTGCCTTCCCATAGGTGGCGGGAGCGATCAGTTCAGGATACGGCGTTTTGGCTCGACCAAATCGCGATGGCGGAGGAATTAAAACGCCATGTTTTGGCCGAAACACTGCCTTGCATCGTCGCGGGAGATTTTAATGCGCCACACATAGGCTTTATCCATCACAGGCTGACCCGCCACCTCCAGGATGTTCATGCTGTGGCTGGAGCCGGCTGGGGCTTCACATTTCCTGGAGAGACCCGGAATCCGCTGGCACTGGGCGGCCCTTGGATGCGCATTGATCATATCTTGGTAGACAGCCATTGGAATGTGGAAACGTGCTGGACTGAAGAGTCCAGGAAGTCCCAGCACCGGGCTGTCGCGGTGCATGTCCGTTGGAAAGGATGAATGAGGTGGACCCCGGCGTCGGGCCAGGGTTGCTGGAAATTAAGCGATGGCAGTCATGCCGGGGATGGGATTGGTTTCGTTCTTTGAGAGCGGCTGCGCAAGGGCTTTGCACCGCATTTTGAGCTGTTGTGAACAAGGAGGCGAGCGGAGCGAGCCGAGTTGTTCACAACAGCTCAAAATGCGGTCGCCGCCGGGGGGGGCAGGTGGTCAGGCGGCCATTTTCAGCGCCTCCTTCTCCATCACTTTGCGTGGTTTCTTGGGGCGATACTTCATCGCTGGGGTCTCGTTGCCAAGGGCCTGATGCGGTCGCCACTCGTTGTAGTGCCTCATCCACCGGTCCACGCCACGCTCCAGCTCCGCCACACTCGCATATTCGTGCAGGTAGATGTCCTCGTGCTTGATGCTGCGCCACAGCCGCTCGATGAACACGTTGTCCATCCAGCGGCCTTTGCCATCCATGCTGATGCGCACGCCCCATTGCGTGAGTTT
>JAEUHJ010000050.1 GCA_016795375.1 Verrucomicrobiaceae bacterium | reverse complement strand
TACCGCACGCCCAACCCCGGTGATGCCGACTTCGATGCCTCGAAGCCGAAGTACTTCGTGCTCGACATGTTCCCCTATCCCAGCGGCAACGGCCTCCACGTCGGCCATCCGGAGGGCTACACCGCCACGGACATCATCGGTCGCTTCAAGAAGATGAACGGTTTCAACGTGCTGCACCCGATGGGCTGGGACGCCTTCGGCCTGCCTGCGGAGCAGTATGCCATCAAAACCGGCACGCATCCCCGCGTCACCACCGAGGCGAACGTCGCCAATTTCACCAAGCAGCTCAAATCCCTCGGCTTTGCCTACGACTGGTACCGCGAGGTGAACACCACCGACCCCGGCTACTTCAAATGGACGCAGTGGATCTTCCTCAAGCTCTACAACTCCTACGTCGGCGACGACGGCAAGGCGCACCCGATCAGCGAGCTGGAGGCGAAAGGCCTCTCCCGCGATGAAATCGACGCCAAACGCCTCGCCTACGTCAGCGAAGCGCCGGTGAACTGGTGCCCGCAGCTCGGCACCGTGCTCGCCAATGAAGAAGTCGTGGACGGCAAAAGCGAAGTCGGCGGCTTCCCCGTCGAGCGCCGCCCGATGCGCCAGTGGATGTTGCGCATCACCGCGTATGCGCAACGCCTTATCGACGAACTCGACGGCCTCGACTGGCCGGAGAGCATCAAGCTGCTCCAGCGCAACTGGATCGGACGCAGCGAAGGCGCGCAGGTGAAGTTTCAAATTGCGGAATGCGGAACTCGGAATGCGGAATGCATCACGGTGTTCACGACAAGACCCGACACGCTGTTTGGAGCCACCTACATGGTGCTGGCTCCAGAGCATCCGCTCGTGCCTCAAATCACGACGGCGGAGCAGCGTGAGGCCGTCGGAGCCTATCAAAAGAGTGTTTCCTCGAAGTCTGATTTGGAACGCACCGAGCTGGCGAAGGAGAAATCCGGCGTCTTCACCGGCGCTTTCGCCATCAATCCAGTGAACAACGAGCGCATTCCCATCTGGATCGCCGATTACGTCCTCATGGGCTACGGCACTGGTGCCATCATGGCCGTGCCCGCGCATGACGAGCGTGACTTTGAGTTCGCCACGAAGTTCGCCCTGCCCATTCGTGAAGTCGTCTCCGACGCGCCACGGCTTGGCGGGGAGGCCGGTGCCGTCTGCGAGATGGAGCCCATCGTATGCCTGAGTGCCGAAGGCTTCGCCGTGAACTCCGGCTTCCTCAATGGTCTGCCCACCGCCGAAGCGAAAAAGAAGATGGCCTGCTGGCTCGAAGAAAAGGGCCTCGGCAAAGGCACCACGAACTTCAAGCTGCGCGACTGGCTCTTCAGCCGTCAGCGTTACTGGGGCGAGCCGTTCCCGATTGTGTGGGAAGACGGAAATCATCGCTGCATTCCGGAAAGCGAGCTACCGCTGATGCCGCCGACGCTCGAAGACTTCAAACCCACCGGCACGCCCGAGCCTCCGCTCTCCAAAGCCACCGAGTGGGTCCAATACTCCGCGACTGCAACGCGCGAACTCAACACGATGCCGCAGTGGGCGGGTTCGTGCTGGTATTACCTGCGCTATTGCGATGCGCGGAACTCGGAGAGGTTCGTGGGCGTCGAGGCGGAGCGGTATTGGATGACCGGTTCACTGAATGCGGAATGCGGAACGCGGAGTGCGGAATCCATTCCGAATTCCGAATTCCGAACTCCGCATTCACGCCCCGGAGGGGTGGACCTCTACGTCGGCGGCACTGAGCACGCGGTGCTGCACCTGCTTTACGCGCGTTTCTGGCACAAGGTGCTGTTTGATCTCGGCTACGTCAGCACGCCGGAGCCGTTCCAGCGCCTGGTGAACCAAGGCCTCATCCTCGGTGAGGACGGGCAAAAGATGTCGAAGTCCCGCGGCAACGTGGTGAACCCCGACGACGTCGTGCGCGACTACGGCGCGGACTCGCTGCGCCTGTATGAGATGTTCATGGGGCCGCTGGAGCAGGTGAAGCCGTGGAGCATGAAGGGCGTTGAAGGCGTGTATCGCTTCCTCGCCCGCGTGTGGCGTCTCGTTATGGAAGTCGATGACGAAGGCGTGTGGAGCATTTCCAAGGCGTTGCAGGACGTGCCTGCGAACAAGCAGCTCACCAAAGCGCTGCATGAAACGATCAAGAAGTGCGGCGAGGACATCGAGAAGTTCAGTTTCAATACCGCCATCAGCCAGATGATGGTCTGTACGAACGCCTTCACCGGTGCGGAAGTGAAGCCCGCCGCAGCCATTGTGACTTTCCTGAAGGTGCTGAGTCCCTTCGCGCCGCATCTGGCCGAAGAGTTGAATGCGCAGATCCGCGCCCAGTTCCCGAGCCTGGCTGCCGATCGCTTCCTCAGTGACGAAACCTGGCCCGCCTACGATCCCGCCGCGCTCATCGAGGACGAGGTGGAGGTCGTCTTCCAGGTGAACGGCAAGCTGCGCGACAAAGCCCGCGTGCCCGTGGCCGCGACGAAGGAGGAGATTGAAAAAATCGCCCTCGCCAGCGCCCGCGTGCAGGAATTCATGGAAGGCAAGCCCGCCAAGAAGATCATCGTCGTGCCCGGCAAGCTGGTGAACGTGGTCGTTTAGGAGTGGCGGGGGGTAGTGGGCCGGGGGGGGAGTGTTTTTTTGGGCGAAAAGGCGCCCCACCCAGCCCAACGCCCAACACCCGT